>MHYY01000092.1:26194-26623 GCA_001830285.1 Planctomycetes bacterium RIFCSPLOWO2_12_38_17
CAATTTGAATTAATACATCATCTGAATGCTTCAGAAGATAATCATCGTATTCCTTGATCACATTATCGAAAATAGTTTTTTGGCTATTACTAAGCTCTTCGATAAATTTGTTATGATCAAGACTTGGATTAGTAGATGTATTTTGAGAAAACAATGTACATATCAACAAGAGAAAAAATAGAGAAAGAAAATATTTATAATTCATAAATTTTTTATTTTTTATGTAGTTAAAAACAAAATTTAACGAATAAACAAAACACAAATGTATTTTTAATTACTCCTCAAATTTTATTTTGAAATTTTAAAACTTCCGAAATTTACATCATTATTTTCTCGTATTCTATTAAATTGAGCTACGAGTGATGTCTATAAAGCAATCTAATTTTTAATCTAAAAAGCAGCCAAAATAATTGCTTCTGCCCTTTTCTT
>MHYY01000093.1 GCA_001830285.1 Planctomycetes bacterium RIFCSPLOWO2_12_38_17
AGGTGGAATCTGTTCGTCAAGATTATTGGGTAATTGTGCGGTGAGTTTATCCAATAACCCCGTTTCAATTTCTTCAACTTCCTTACATAAATCCTGCCATTCATAATTTCCTGGAAGGCCCAGAGATTCCCTGAACGTTCCCTGTATATGTTCATATCTCGACGTCATAAACCAAATTGACGACAGGGCGTTATTTACTGCTTGCCTTGAATGCCCTAGCAGGCAGTCAATTATAAAAGCAAGCGTATAACGGTTAAGTTCTACGCTACTGATAAGTCCAACCTTACAACCTTTAGATATTTTAAAACTTGCCAAAGAACCGTCAATTGTATTTGTGCTTGTTGTTATACAGTAATCATTGACAAGATCCCCGTTAATCGCTGGCGGCGTTGTGGTATTTTCAACAAACTGAAAATATCTCTTTATCTGAGGATAAAAGCGATTTATACCCGTAACTTTTTTACTTATCTGCTTCATATTAACCAATCCAAAACGCAGGGCTACCAGATATACTATCAAATTACCCCAGCCCTCGCCCCTGAGAATAATACTCGACCCTAAAGTTAATAAGATCACAAACATGGTTGCTGCAAATAAAATATTGCTAACCAACTGACTGTTTTCTATTGCCTTTAATCGTCCCAGCTGAGCGTCAAAAAATCGTTTAATGTGTCCTGACATAAAAACTTTTTTGCCGAACCATGATTCGTTTTCTGGTAGTGGGATAGATATCCCCTTCTGACGTAAAATAATCCTCTGATACTCAGTTGACGCCCCTCTTGCATATTTCTCCCTCAAAGTTGAATTTTTAGCGCCCATCACACTTATCCTGTATTGAAATATTGAAGATATCCCGAAGAGCACAAGCATTAAAAAAGTTAACGGGGCATTACTGTAAAATAACACACCTATAGCGGCTAACAGGGTAACACCCGGTATTATAGTATCCAGAAGCATCCACATCACGCGACCAATATTTTTAGAATCTATGCGGGCGAGTCTGAAAATAATGTTACTATCACTAAAACTCCTACCAGACGGAGACCATATCGTGGAACTGGAACCAAATAGAGAAAGTACTCTTCGGGCGCAATACTCCTCGTATCTGTGCCTGAGCGCAAGGCTTCTTGTTCTGGAAAAATATATAAGCCACGCAGAAATTAAAAGCGAAAGTAAAACGCCTATTCCACAAACAATAAGAAAACTGATAGAGGTTCGTATCTGAAACACATGACTAAAAAGTCTGATACTCTCACCCTTTTCAAGCACCCGTGCATAGTAAATGGCAAGACCTATTGTCCATATCTGGAAAAAAACGCCCAGAAAACTAGTTATAAGAATAACAAATGACTCTTTTTTAAACCTCCATATTGAATCAGTTGTTATTAACTTAATAATTGTAATATATCTTCCAAACGTCCCTGAAAACTTCTCCAGCCTTGCCTTGAAATTATTATATATCTGTACCATAAACACTTTGAAACCAGAGGACATCACAAGTAAATTTTTGTAACAGTACCTTTTGCATTACGAACAATTACAAATAACAATCCAATAATATACCACAGGAATAAGGCATCGGGTTTCTTCCAGAAACTATCCGTCATGCCATGTAAAAAGATTGTAATGAGACTTGCGGTAATGCCTAAAAGAAGCGCCTTTTCATAACCTTCCGGTAATGATAGCCATGCTGTTATAGCTTTATAAAAGATAGTAGCAAATAACCATAAGAAAACTAATAAACCAATAATACCCGTGCTCACACATATACTAAGCAAAATATTATGTGAATGAGATAGTTTATCAACCTTTTTTGGTTTTACCTTTTTTTCCGTTTTATCTTTCTTCTGCTTTACCTGATTTACCTCTTTTTTTTGTTGTGTTTCTTCACCCTTTATTTCCAGTCCATATTTTTGGTATGCATTCCTAAAGACCCTTGAACCGATACCTATACCAAGGATGGGGTGATCTTTAATCATTTCAAGCGACGCCTTCCAGCACAACAAACGCTCCCCAATAATCTTTTCGGATTTAAAATAATCTTTAACCTGCGCAATAGTTTTTGCATGCGAAATGTATCTTGAAGGCAAAACGCAAATAAGAACAACACATAAACCTGCAAATATATATGCAATATACTTTTTTCTAACAGCGAAACTAATAAAGAATATCACAATAAAAATTGCCACCCAGCTTGTCCTGCTCATTGTTAAAATCAGAGAAATGCCACATACACACATAAAAAGAATTAAATAAAAGCGATTCCAAAAATCTTTGTAATAAAAAAATAAACATACAGCAACTGGCAACAGTAAGGATATGTATTTGGCGATACGCGAATGGTATTCAAAGGTTGCAACTAACCTTCCTGCATAAATGGCAATCCCAGAGTAATATCCGTATAATCCATAAGCGCAAACCAGACCACAAATAATCAACATGGTTTTTATAATTCTTCTGACCTGTTCCGCTCCCTGAATCGTATTCACCATAAAGAAGAAAAGGACGAAGTACATCAAATAATCATCCCATAAGGTGTGAAGACTGTCCTTTCTACTCACAGAATATAACGAGGCAAGTAATGAACATATAAGAAACGCACAGATGGGAATATTAAGCGATGTTTTCACAAAAAGCAGTTTCTCTTCAGATATCATCCTTAATATCCAGCAGCTTGCTACCACAAGAAGGCACATGAGCCTAAAAACATCTGAATCAAAAGGATAAAAAGAGAGTGCAAAAAAATAGATAATAAAGGTATATTCCGGTATACGGTATGTATACGGTATAATACGTTTAATTTTTTGTGACAACCCCAATTAATAATTCTCCCAAAAATACAATATCATTTTGCTTATATTATATATGCAGTAAAGCTACAAACAAATTAAGAAAAGTTAAATAAATCAAGTATCAAGGTAACAAATAAATTCTAATTTTCCAAATCTAAATACTCAATATCGTCTATGTGAGGCTTGTGGATACATAAAACAGCAAGCTATATCGAATAAATATTAACACTATCAATCTCAATGCGCCTAATATATTAAATTGACATAGTATTTTAAAACCGCAATGGGTCATTTATGGTTGGCTGAAAAGGTAAGAAACTAGAAATCCATTTATATATTTCAGAATTTCTGTTAAGCGGCGGTCTTAACATTTCCAAAAAACCCGGTTTATTAAACCAACGGTGATAATGAATATGAACCAAGTCATCTAGTTCAGCATCACAGTATGGTTTTTGCAATAATGGACGTTTTGGCAAGGGATAATTATAACAGTAATCCAGAATTTTTATTTTATCGGATACCTTCGCCAGCGTAGGTGACAGAGATAGTTGCTCGACAAATGCAATCCGCCCCCCCGGTAAATGATTTGACCTCATTACTTTCAAGAAATTGTCCTGCCACAGCCGAAACAAACCTTCAGAACGTCTTACCACCACCAATCCAGAATTCCAGAACGAACGAATTCTTTCACGGCCTACAACTGTTTCAACAAAAGCAGATGCCTTAATCCCACAGATTGAATACATCTTCTTCCAATATTCATCATTTGAATCATCACTTCCAGTTGACCCCTCATTCTTATTATCTACAGGTCGCACTGCAGCTACAATATTTTCCGATAATCCAAAAGCATCAGGCTCTTTGACAATTACAGTGTCGCTATCCAGAAAAACAAGTATATCCTCTTTTAATCTTTCTTCGGCCTTGGCACATGCAAAAATCTTATTGGCCCTTGGGTAACGTTGAAATTCGGCATTCAGCACTTCATCGCTATGCATGATGTTAAGCTCGTCAAATGCCCTGAGGGTGCCCTTTTCAAGGGCATCTCCCGTCCTTGGCCGAAAACTGTATATTGGCGCATTCTTGTATCTTCCGGCATATTTGCGAATGGAACGAAAAAGTAAAAGCGCCTGATTCTCTAAATTTCCGCTTTCGACGCATGCAATAAATGCTATACTCATTGTAGTTCCTTAATCATGCTTGCTGTATTGCCGCAGATGTTTTCAATAATATCAATATCCTCATCCCTGAAAGGTTCGATTTCAACGGATTCTGTTTCAGGTGTTATTAAATTTCCAGATTTATTGAAATACTTATTTTTGGATAATAATCGTGAACCCTTCTTGTACTCAAGGTCAAAACAGTTAATCGGCGGCAGATTCAAATTAGCTTTAAATTCCCTACCAAGGGCAAGGGTCACAATATTATCTATGATTTTTGACGGTGAGGTACAAAGTTCGTGATACGTTATTAAGATATCAACGTACTTTCTATCATTCCATAATTTTTCATTTACGGCGCTCCATTGCCTTGAGCACTGAATTACCTTATTTTCATGAATAAGTTTACGCCACCCTCCTGGTTTTACCCCCCACCAACCTTCCTCTGGCATAAGACCTCCATCTTCATGTGGAACATGTTTTTTTAATAACGAAAAAACATTCGGAATCGGTCTGCGAACTGTTGCCACAACTACGCTATCGGGGAATAACCTTTTTATCCACGGTAAACGTACAGTATTATAAGGATTCTTGTTAGCAACAATGGAAGGGTCTTTGGCAATACTTGCCAGACGTTCATTCAGCACATTGAAAATATCTGGTGTCGCGTCCTCTTCGGCTATTTCATGCCCCATCTCACCTTTTGAGCGCTGATAAATAAACCCTGCTGGAAATTCAGTTGGAGTAAAAGGAGGTACATTCCCCCAGAAATCATTCCCTTCTGACTTGAATGGATTCTCCACCTGCGGACACCGGCTGAGCATCCTGAGTAACAGGGTGGTTCCAGACTTCTGGAGTCCCACAATAAAGATAAGGCGTTTTGGCATTTTAGAAATAAATAGGATTAACTATATTAAACGTCATAATAAAATTTACATCCTTTGCTAAAATGTCATTTCCACAAAAGTGGGAATCCATGAAAAACAAAGAAACAGCGGATTCCTGCTTTTGCAGAAATGACAACTTATTTTTGTCGTCCACTATAAATCAAAACAAATTTCACACTTATAAATTGGGCATCTTCCCAAATTCCTAAAATTCATATTCTGAAAGTAGTTCCTTGTATTTATCTGAATTCATGTATGCACTTACAATTGATTTGTTCTCATCCTTCCATTCAATGCTGTATCGCCTCTTGTGCGGCGAATCATAGATTGAATCACTGCATTGTTTCAAATAATCGGGATTTGCCCCTTGATTCAGGAAGCCGCACAATCTCTTAAGTTCTGCCTCTTTATTA
>MHYY01000094.1 GCA_001830285.1 Planctomycetes bacterium RIFCSPLOWO2_12_38_17
AAACAGCTTGAAGGTCTCCCTGTTTCATATAAACTCGGTGGGCATTATGAAGAAGATTTCGTAAATGCCGACATGATTATTGTGAATCCTGCTGTATCAAAAGATTCAAAATTTTTACAAATTGCTAGAAATAATAATGTCTCATTAAATACTGAAATGAATATCTTTTTTAAACTATGCCCAGCCCAAATCATAGGCATCACCGGAAGTAATGGAAAATCAACCACGACTACAATTATCGGTCAGATAATTCAACAAACACAACGAAAAACATGGACCGGAGGGAATATTGGAAAATCTCTCCTGATTCACCTGAAAGAAATAAAGCCATCAGATATTGTTGTGCTTGAACTCTCCAGTTTCCAGCTGGAAGAACTCAACAATATAAAAAAGAGTCCCCATATAAGTGTTTTAACAAATATATCTCCCAATCATCTCGACAGGCATCCAACCATGGATGACTATATCAAGGCAAAAAAGTCCATAATCCTGCATCAGGGATTTGAGGACTACGCCATTCTCAATTATGACGACCACGAATTAAGAAGGTGGGAAAGAGAATGTAAAGGTAACATCTGCTGGTATAGCACAAAACACGCACTAAATAATGGCGTTTTTATAAAAGACGATAATATCGTCCTTTTGATAAATGGCAATAAAGCTTTAATACCAAACATATCCAGAATTAAAATACCCGGAGACCATAATCTTCAAAACATACTTGCGGCTTCGTGTGCCTCATATTTAGCCGGCGCAAATAAATCACACATAAAAAACATCATTACAAACTTTACAGGACTAGAGCATCGTCTGGAATTTGTAAGCGAGGTAAATGGCGTAAAATATTACAATGACTCTAAGGCTACAACGCCAGAATCTACAATTGCCGCTATTAAGGCATTCAACGCGCCTGTAATACTCATCGCTGGCGGATACGATAAAGGAAGCTGTTTTGAAGAATTTGCCGAAACATGCGCAAAATACACAAAAGCTGTTGTGCTTATTGGTAAAACAGCTGAAAAGATAAGAGGGCTCATCCTCACAAAAAAGGGTGTACAGAAAGCTCCTTCAATAATAAAATCAAACACATTTAAAGAGGCATTCGAACAGGCAAACACATACGCAGAAAAAGGGGATGTTGTATTACTCTCGCCTGCATGCGCAAGCTACGACATGTTTATTAATTATGAAGAACGCGGCAGACAATTTAAAGAAATGGTTAATGCTTTATAGTATTCCATTAGCCAAAGAATTTAAGACTAAATAATATAAGTTTGAACTCCATAAATCTGTAAATGAACGAACAAATTGTAAAATTTAACATAGCAGGCATGCATTGTGTAAATTGTGCCAAAACAATTGAGACAAAACTTAAAGACTCAGAAGGAATCATATCTGTTCGGGTCAATTTTTCAACAGCGATAGGGTTTGTAAGCTATAACCCAGCCATTGTAAGCAAAGATATAATTTTTAATCGTGTAAGGAATATTGGTTACACGGCAAAAGAACGTTTTCCATTAAAACAGGTTACACAAACACCTCTGCAAACTGGATGGCTAATCCTTTGCATAATAGCCTCAATTATTACCATGATGCTGATGTATGCACATTTACCAGATACTTTACACACATACACACCGTATTTTCTTTTGATTATTGCTACAACAATCATATTAGGTCCCGGTCTTGATTTTTTTGTCAGCGCTTATAAATCTATTAAAAATTTATCTGCAAATATGGACGTACTCATCTCGATTGGAATAATATCCTCTTACATTTATAGTATTCTTGCGATGAATGGTCTTTTTGGCGCTTCTGGTCATGCCTTCTTTGAAACTGCAGTAATGTTGATTACATTCATTCGCATAGGAAAGTATTTGGAAGAACAGGTAAAGGGAAAGGCGAACCAGACCTTACAGAAATTAATGAAATTACAATCGGACAAGGCACATTTGCTATCACAGGATGGAAAGGAAATAGAAATAAACGCATCTTTTCTACAGGTCGGAGATACTGTAATAGTAAGGGCAGGCGAGATCATCCCTGTAGATGGCGAAGTAATAGAAGGTGCTTCATCAGTAGACGAATCCATGATAACAGGTGAATCCTTACCTGTTACCAAACAGAAAGGAGACAACGTTATAGGGGCAACCATAAATAAAACGGGCATTTTACTAATCAAAGCCACAAGGGTAGGTGAAGAAACCGTTTTAGCTAAAATTGTCAGTACTGTTGAGGAAGCGCAGATGGATAAAGCCCCCATTCAGAGATTTGCCGATAAGGTATCCAACATATTCGTCCCGCTTGTTGTATGTCTATCAGTATTAACCTTTTTATGCTGGTATTTTGTCTTTTATGATGCTGCCGGGCAACAACCATTTTTGTGGGCATTAAAACAGGCTATTGCGGTACTTGTAATTGCATGTCCATGTGCCCTTGGGCTGGCAACCCCGACTGCCATTATGGTTGGAAGCAGCGTAGGACTTGACAACTCAATTCTTATCAAGCGGGCAAGCGCACTCGAACAGATTGCACACATAGATGCTATAATATTAGACAAGACCGGGACAATTACAGAAGGGCATTTTGTATTAACAGACACCATTAATTTTAATGCAGTTACAGAATCAGAACTTATAGAACTTGCCGCCTCTGGATGTACCTTCTCAAATCATCCTCTTGCCCAATCCGTTGTCGAAGAAGCAAATAAAAAGGGTATAAAATTGAATGTTGTTGAAAACTTTAATGAAGAAACAGGTAGTGGTATCATTTGTTTTTATAAGGGGAAAAAATTGTTAATTGGTAATGAAACACTTATGGCTTCCCATGCAATTGGAACCGATAATCGGCATGAAAAGGTAATGGAATTAGAATCTCAGGGAAAATCTATAATGTATGTTGCTTATGATAACAAACTTATTGGCATTTTAGGCCTAATGGACAAAATAAAACAAAATACTAACACGGCTATAAGTTTATTAAAAAAAATGAACATACGGGTTATAATGATAACAGGTGATAATCCTCAGGTAGCTTGTGCAGTGGCAACTAAAGTAGGTATTGGCGAATACCGAGCAAGGATACATCCTGTAGAAAAAAGGGAAGTCATTAAAAATTTACAAAATAATGGCATAAAAGTTGGGATGGTTGGAGATGGCATAAACGATGCGCCTGCATTAGCACAGGCAAATGTAGGGATCGCAATAGGGGCTGGAACAGATATTGCAAAAGAAGCAGGAGATATTATTTTAATAAAAAATGATATAATTGACATTCCACGAACAATTACATTAGGCAAGAAAACACTTTCAAAGATAAAGCAAAATCTATTCTGGGCATTTTTTTATAATATGACTTGTATTCCAATAGCGGCTGGCGCCTTATATCCAACTTTTGGAATAAGTCTAAAGCCTGAATATGCAGGACTGGCAATGGCATTTTCCTCTATATCTGTAGTAACAAACTCGTTGTTTTTGAGATTTGCCACTCTAAATAAAATTCCTTACAAAAATACCGTTTAGTTCTGGATTATTAAAAAGACCTATTCCTATTTCTCTTATCTCCTTAACATACAGTTAATTACACATGCTCTCAAGTTATACGCCAAATAAAGTTTTTAAAAATATTTAATTTTTTGTAAACATTTTATAGTAAAAAAATGTTTAAATACTAGAAAAAGCTGTCTCATACAAACTTAATTAAACAGGAAAAAATATGGATATGTTAGAGTATAAAAATAATTATCTTAACAATGACGAGGGGTTTGCGGGTTATAACGAAGAATACCTGGATGAAACAGATAATACAGAAAAAAAGGGGAAACATAAAGATTATGACCCTGTTCGTCTTTATTTAAAGGAAATGGCTTCCTTACCAATGCTAACCCGAGACGAAGAGTTGTATCTGGCAAAAAAAATAAAGGTTATGCGTAAACTGCTTACCAGGAAGGTATTAATATTTGATTATGCTATGGGAACTTATATGCACACCCTTAATGATGTAGGCAAGGAATCAGAACTTGTTCAATTTATTGACACAGTGGTAATAAAAGACCAAAGCAAAGAGGAACTGATTAACCAAATCCGTGAAATTATTGGAAAAATTGGGGATACGCTTAAAAACAATCGCATTGACTATGAAAAAATAAGCAAAAAAAGTGTTTCTCTTGCCATAAGGACAAGAACGTTCAAAAATATCTTAGCAAGGAAAAGAAAGATAATCAGAAATATAGAAGCGACACATATGCGTACTGAGAGTATGTTTCCTGTTATGAGACAGTTACTAGAGGTAATGTCAAATGTAATAAAGTTTAAAAAACATTCAAAGGGTTTTTATCACAAAAAGGAAACTCAGAAAAAATATTTTAATAACATAACAGAAATACAGACCCTTTTAATGCTGCCTACTGCCGAAATAGAAAAGGCAAGGAACAACATTCACTCAATTTACAATGAATATAAATCCGCCAGAAAGCGTTTCTCTGAAGGAAATCTAAGGCTAGTGGTGAGTATCGCAAAAAAATACAGAAAACGCGGTATGGCATTTCAGGACCTTATTCAGGAAGGAAATACAGGTTTAATGCGGGCTATTGACAAATATGACTATCGTATGGGATTCAAATTTAGTACTTATGCCACCTGGTGGATTAAACAGGCAATTATCAGAGCTATAGATGATAAGGTAAGAACGGTTCGCATCCCGGTACATATGACGGACATAGTCAATAAAACTAACCAAGTAATGAAGAATACACAAAACGAACACAATAAAGTTAGACAGATAGATGCAATCGCAAAAGAAGCAAATATCCCAATCTCAGAAGTTTACCGAGTATTCCGAATAGCCTCTCAGCCTGTATCTCTGGGAAATCCAATTGGAGACGGCGGTGAAACGGTGTTTGAGGATTTTATCCAGGATAAAAAAGTCGAATCACCAATTTACGCTGTTCAGCAATCTTTGCTTAAAGAACAAATAGAGAAAATTCTGAACACATTAAGTCATAGAGAAAGAGAGGTAATTAAATTACGTTTTGGTATTAGCGATGGATATATGCACACATTAGAAGATATTGGAAAACGTTTTAACATTACAAGAGAACGAATACGTCAAATTGAAGCCATTGCGCTTCGTAAGTTACAGCATCCGATGAGAGTTAGAAAGCTGGAGGGATTCTTTAATAGC
>MHYY01000095.1 GCA_001830285.1 Planctomycetes bacterium RIFCSPLOWO2_12_38_17
TCCAACAATTGGCGCTATAATCCCAGCAGCTAAAGTACCACCCATGATGTGTGATATAATCTTTAGAAAATTTCTCCTGCTTTTATTTTCCACGTTACCTCTCTCACTTAATTTACAATATGTACTTTTGAAAAATTAATAAATTAATGTAAAAATGTAGGGGCGAACAATTGTTCATCCCCTTTAGATTAGACCCTTTTAAATGTAATTATTATTTATAATTACATTATAATTTATTCATTAAAAACAAAAATTATGAATTTTCAAATCAAAAATTAGAAGTAAGTAATAAATATATTTCGGATTAAATAAATATTTCAAAGGCGAATTTTAGCTTAAATTTAGTTCGGAAACGGCGTCAACCACATTTTTAACTTTTAGAGTTCCCGACAATGCCTTATAAGGTTTTATCCCAAAGTCCTTTTGTGAGATTGCAACCTTTCCTCTGATGTCTTTCCCATTAGTTATTGTAATATCAAACTCTATCGGGTGGGTTACGCCGTGCAGGTTTAAATCTCCTTTTATATGAAATCCACCATCCTTTATCAGAAAGCTGGTAGAGCGGAAGTTAATAGTCGGATATTTATTTGGATGAAGTACGTCTTTAGAGATAGCTTCATCAATATCTGCCTTATCCTTTTCCTTTAATGTTTCAGGATGACGTTGTCTATTCTTCGTAGCGCAAATCACCCTAAGTGAATTAGCCTGAATCGCTGCATCCACGTTTGAGGAGTCCAAACTAGCATCAGTAATATTTAATTTAACTGTGAAATTTGTTACATCAATCAGTAGGTCGTGGGCAACAGCACTAAGGAACCCCTCTTTGAAAGTATATACAAATAATTTTCCAGAATTTGAAGTTAATGTATAAACACCCGGTTTAAAATCCATAATATTCTCATGTTTTAATATGATTTTATGCTAAAAGAGAAATAGAATTCTAAAATTGCTAAAATATTCAGTAATTTCAACTTTTTTTCGTGATGAGGAGATCGAATTTATAAGTGAATTATAATAACTGATTAGTATTGCATTTTTACCTTATTCTATTTATAGCTTCATATTATAATGCGGGAAAAAACAGGTATCTCATTGTTTACTTGAAATTCATGGACATTAAATTTACATAAACCTTCATGACACAGTTAATTATTATAATATTTTTATATCATTTCACTTGACTTGCAAAATCATTGCCTATAGAATCGGAAAACCGTTTTTTGTAATAATAATATTAAGATATTTTAATAAAAGGAATAAGAAATGCTTCGATTTAATAAACGGCGCAATACACTTGAACCTGAAGAGTATATATTTCAATTACAGGATTCTGCAGAACCTAATCTTTTCAGGGATGTTTTTCCTTATGACAAGGTGCCTAAAATACCGTTCAACTATCGGCTAAATCCGATGAACATGCCTGAAGAGATATGGGTTACAGATACTACCTTCAGGGATGGACAGCAATCGCGTCCCCCATATACAGTTAAGCAGATTGTAGATTTGTATGATCTTATTCATAGACTCGGTGGCAAAAAGGGTTTTGTTCGCCAATGTGAATTTTTTCTTTATAACGAAAAGGACAAAGAGGCGGTAAGAAAATGTCTTGAGCGTGGTTATAAATATCCGGAAGTTACAGGCTGGATAAGGGCAGTAAAAAGTGATTTCAAATTGGTCAAGGAGATGGGTCTAAAAGAGACAGGCATTTTGTGCTCATCCTCGGATTATCATATTTACTTAAAGTTGAACAAGACCAGAAAGCAGGCGATGGAGATGTATCTTGATGTTGTACGTGCCGCCCTTGAAGAGGGTATAGTCCCGCGCTGCCATTTTGAGGATATCACAAGGGCTGATATATACGGTTTTGTGGTTCCATTTGCCAAGGAGCTTATGAAATTATCTAAAGAGAGCAAGATACCAGTAAAGATTCGTGCCTGCGATACTATGGGTCTGGGGGTTAGTTATCCCGGCGCTGCATTGCCGCGAAGCATTCCGGGTATTATATATGGTCTTAATAATTTTGCAGGCGTTCCATCTGAATTTATGGAATGGCACGGTCATAATGATTTTTATTTGGCGGTAAGCAATGCAACTTCTGCATGGCTTTACGGATGCAGCACAATTAATGGGACATTGTTAGGGCTTGGTGAACGTACAGGTAATACACCAATAGAGGCGCTTGTGATTGAATATCTGGGATTACGCGGTGATGATGATATGGTTGATACAACTGTAATTACTGAGATAGGCGATTATTATAGAAATGAAATTGGATATAATATTCCACCAACACAGCCTTTTGTAGGTTCGGAATTCAATGTTACACGCGCAGGAATACATTCAGACGGATTGTTAAAGAACGAAGAGATATACAATATTTTCAATACGAAAAAGTTACTGAACAGGCCTATTGGCGTGGCAGTAACTGATAAGTCAGGCGTCGCTGGAATCGCACAATGGATTAATATCTTTTTTGGTCTGGAAGGGAATGAACAGATTCAAAAGAATCACGATGGCGTAATCAGGATAAAAGAGTGGGTGGAAAACCAATATCTTGAAGGACGTGTTACTTCTATTTCAGATGGTGAAATGGTCGAGCAGGTACGTATTAATCTGGGTAATTCAATTAAGACTGATAAAATAAACCTTGTTTTATCTAAAATGAAATAGCATCCTTGAAGTTATATGAATTTCAAGCAAAAAATATCCTTAAGAATTATGGCATCCTTGTTCCGCAAGGTAAAGTAATATCCTCAAGTGATGATGCCCCGGAAGTATTCCGCGAAATTGGTTGTGCAAGCTGTGTGATTAAGGCGCAGATACTTGCAGGCGGCAGGGGTAAGGGTGGCGGCATACAATTTGTAAACACACCTTCAGAGGCACAAACAATCGCATCCCGCATGTTTGGCTCAAGCCTTGTAACACATCAAACAGGACTTAAAGGCGCTGAAATTAAATACCTTCTTATCGAAGAGGCTGTTTCTATAAAAAAGGAACTGTATCTTGCAATAACGATTGATCGTTCCTTGCAAATGCCTGTGCTAATTACTAGTACTGAAGGAGGCATGGAAATCGAAGAAATAGCTTTGCGTGCGCCAGAAAATATTATAAGAGAACCCTTAGACATCCTTTTTGGAATTCATCCATTTCAATTAAGACGCATTACTTCTAAATTGGGCATACCAATAACACCTTCTTCAAAATTTACTAATCTACTTATTAAACTATTTGATGTATTTGTTAAAAATGACTGTTCATTATTAGAAATAAATCCTTTAGTTATAACGTCGAGTGGCGAGTTATGTGCTCTGGATGCGAAGATTGAGATTGATGATAATGCATTATACCGTCATCCTGAATTTGAACAGTTTACTCAATATCAGGACTTTTCACAGGCTGAGGTATTAGCAAGGAGATACAGGCTTAGTTATATAAGCCTTGATGGCAGCATAGGATGCCTTGTTAATGGCGCAGGACTTGCCATGGCAACAATGGATATGATTAAATTGCATGGCGGAGAACCAGCAAATTTTCTTGATGTTGGCGGTGATGCGTCACTTGAACAAATTATTCAAGCATTCGAGATTATCTTATCAGATTATAGGGTTAAGGCTATTCTGGTAAACATTTTTGGTGGGATTATGAAATGTGATGTTATTGCATCAGGTATTATACAGGCTGTTAAAGAGGTGGGAATCCATGTCCCATTAATTGTGAGATTAGAGGGTACAAATGTGAATGCAGCCAGAAAATTGCTTAACGAATCAGGGTTGAATATCATTCCGGCTAAGGATATGAAAAGTGCCGCAGATGCGGTAGTAAAGGCGTCAAATAATGGGTATATTGATAGATAGTAATACGAAGGTTGTCTGTCAGGGTATTACAGGAAACGCCGGCAGTTTTCACACGGCGCAAATGCTGGAATATGGTACGAAACTGGTTGCAGGTGTGACACCCGGCAAGGAGGGTACAACTGTACATGGTGTGTCAGTCTTTGATAGTGTGTTTGAGGCTGTAAAGAGTACACAGGCGAATGCATCTGTAATTTATGTCCCGGCGCCTTTCGCTGCGGATGCAGTTTTGGAGGCTATTGAGGCTGGAGTGGGATTGGTGGTATGTATTACAGAAGGAATTCCAACCTTAGACATGATAAGGGTTAAAAAATATATCTTAAATACAAAGACGCGTCTGATAGGTCCAAATTGCCCTGGTATAATAGCGCCGGGTATCTGCAAAATTGGTATTATGCCCGGATATATTCACAAATCAGGCAGTGTTGGGGTTGTCTCTCGTAGCGGGACTCTTACATATGAGGCAGTGTGGCAATTAACTCAGCGTGGCATTGGACAATCAACGTGCATTGGGATTGGCGGCGACCCAATTGTAGGTATTAATTTCGTAGATGTACTGCGGTTGTTTCAGGAAGATAAGGAGACACGCGCTATTGTGCTAATTGGAGAGATAGGAGGAAGTGCTGAGGAGGAGGCCGCTGAGGTAATAAAGCGAGAGATTAATAAACCAGTTATTGGTTTTATTGCCGGTAGGACTGCACCACAAGGCAGACGTATGGGGCATGCAGGCGCTATTATTTCAGGAAATAAAGGCACTGCCAACTCAAAGATTACAGCGTTAAAAAATGCAGGTGTTAATATTGTTGATAACCCTGCTGATATTGGCGAGGTAGTAGCAAAAATAATTTCACATTCATAAATAGTGAAAACAAAGAAAATAAAGTTGAGGAATTAAGAAAGAGTTAAATAGCCAGTATCTAAACAATTTCTGAAATTAGTTTAATAAACGGTGCCTTATCCATATATTAGTCAGAGTATAAATTTGAATATGCATTAAGAGTTATCTGTGTAAATTTACAGTGGTTGCTTGGATTAAATGAAGTAAAGTATGATGTTATTGTGCTCCTTGAGTTTTTACAAGGAGTTCCACCACCAATTTTACCTCTTCATGGTTGAGTCTTACCTGAAGTAATGTGTCTCGGGAAATTGTTTGCATCTTTTTTACAATCTTTTCCCAGCCTGGTCTATCATGAGTTTCTGAGAGAATTTGTTCGCCC
>MHYY01000096.1 GCA_001830285.1 Planctomycetes bacterium RIFCSPLOWO2_12_38_17
CGTAAGGATATATACTAAATTCAGAATTGTTAAAATTAAAATATTATGTATGTTGGAATTGATATTATAGAGGTAAAGCGTATTGAAAGATTGTTCTTAGCAAATGAGGGTTTTTTAAAAAAAATATATACAGAAAAAGAACTAGAGTACTGCATGCCCAAGAAAAACAAATATCAGCATTTTGCAGCTCGTTTTGCGTCAAAAGAAGCAGTATTCAAGGCGCTTGGCACAGGGTGGATTGGTAAAATGAAGTGGACAGATATTGAAACATTAAACGATGAAATGGGAAGGCCGTATTTAAATCTGTATGGCGGTGTGAAGGAATTTGCTGATAAAAAGAACATTAACGATATGTCTGTATCCTTATCGCACTGTCGTGATTATGCCATTGCGCAGGTATTATTGGTACCTAAATAAGAGGACAGTTCATGAAAAAACTTGTATTGATTAATCCGCATCCTATTGGAAATGTTGGTGAGGAAAACGTATCTGTATTGAATCAGATGCCCGTTAATCTTGGTTATCTGAAGACATTGACGCCAAAACACTGGCAGGTTGATATTATTGACGAGACACAGGAACCTGCCATAAACGATGCAGGCGATATTACATTTGGAGGGGCAGACCTTGTTGGCATTACGTCGGTTAGTTATCAGGCTAACCGCGCATATCAAATAGCCACGGCATGTAAAAAGAGAGGTATATCTGTGATAATGGGCGGAATACACGCCACAAGTCATCCTGAGGAGGCTGCAAAATATGTGGATTGTGTCGTAATAAGAGAGGCTGTAACGCTGTGGGAAAATATTATTACTGATTTTGATAAAGGGTGTCTGCAGAAAAGATATGATGGCGGTCTCACCCCCATGGAGATATATCATGGATTAAGATCAGACAGGGCATTCTTGAAAGATAAATACAAATATCGTTATTCGGGTATAATAACCACTGCTGGTTGTCCATTCAGTTGCGAGTTTTGTTCTGTACCACAGTTCCAGGGTAAGAAGTATAGGGAACGACCTATTGAGGATGTGCTTGATGAGCTGGAGTCCATAAAAGGTCAATATCGAGGTCTAATTCTGACTGACGAAAACTTTTATGGGCACGGCAAGAAATCAAATGAGCGCGTGCGCGATCTTTTTAAGGGCATGGTCGAAAGGGGTATTTATCAAAATTGGTTCGGTTTCACATCACTTAATATTTACAAGGATGATGAAACACTCGATTATATGGTAAAGAGTGGTTGTGTAGGCGTGTTAATTGGTATTGAGTCCATAAACGAAGAAGCCCTTAAGACGATGAACAAGAATGTAAACCTGCGCATTTCGATAGAAAAATATTTCGAGGCAATTGAAAACATCCGTAAACACGGTCTTGCCGTTTGGGGTACGATGGTATTTGGAAACGATGCCGATACCCCTGAGACATTTAAACAGGTTGCCGATTTTGTGCTGAATTCACATGTTGATATAATGACTTGCGGGATTTTGTGCCCGTTCATTAATACGCCGCTTTACATGAGGTTGAAAGGTGACGGTAGATTATTCAGGACAAATTTTCCGGAGGACTGGAAATATTATACATCCCATCACCTCACATATATCTTGAAAAATATGTCTTTACAGGAGCTTATTGACGGATTTCAATATCTGTTTGATAAGATTTACTCCACGGAGGTTCTAAGAAAGAGATTCCAAAATGCTAAAGAAATACTTGGCATTAAGAATATGAATGCCGCCATGTTTGCATTCCGCGTGAATCTGGATTGGCAAAACGTGTATCAGCATCTGATTCAGAATTTAAAAGAATTACAATCGTCAGGATTTTATGATGAAGCGTTAAAAAAATATAATCAATATAAAAAGGCAGATAAGAATATTGAATTGACGCCCATCGTGGCTTAGTTTTAATAGAACTTGATGCTAAATTGAATTTGTTACTTTATAAAGGTCAACCTGTTTACATCTTAAGAATGAACGGTTGACCTATATTTTTTACAGGTTAAGAATAATATGCAAAAGATTGTCATTACTGGATTGGGACTGGTCACACCTGTAGGAACAGGCGTTAAAAAGAGCTGGGAGTCTTTTGTACAGGGCAGGAACGGCGCAAACGAGATGAAATCCTTCGATACCTCAAAATATAAAGTCCATCGTTCATGTGAGGTAAAGGATTTTCATCTGGATATAGAATTAGAAAATCAAATTAAAGAAAATACCATACACAAATACGTTTACTATGCAGCCAGAGAGGCATTGCAGGAAAGCGGGTTAATGGATAAAAACAACTTTAACATAGAAAGATTTGGTATTGCTATCGGAACGCTGGCTGCCGAGTTAACACCGTTTGAGCGGCTTCTTAGGCCTGATACCTCAAAAAAAGATAATGGTTTTGATAGGATTGTTGCAGCAGTTTACCCTCCAAATTCTATTACAAATATTTTAGCGAAGTATTTTGGTTTTGAAGGGCCAACGATGGTCTCGCTCAATGCGTGTTCGTCAGGAAATCATGCAATTGCGTGGGCTTATGATCTTCTAATTGAAAACAAAGTTGACGTTGTCATGGTTGGTGGAGGCGATATGATTCCTCAAACTGAATTCACGCATTTTCACAACCTTAAGGCGCTTGCCCCTGAAAAATGCCAGCCGTTTGATAAAAACAGGCAGGGACTTATGATTGGAGAAGGGGCAGGGATATTGATTATGGAACGTTATGATTTTGCCAGAAAACGAGGTGCGCCAATCATAGCTGAAATGAGGGGCTATGGATTAAGCTGCGATGGGTTTCACATGACAGCGCCGCATCCTGAAGGGGAAGGCGCTGTAAAGTGCATGAGCGACGCAATAAGGATGGTTGGACTTTCTCCAAATGATATTGGCTATGTCAATGCGCATGGTACAGGAACACCGCATAATGACAAGGCTGAAACGATAGCTATAAAACGTGTATTTAGCGAAAGCGCATATAAGATTCCATGTAGTTCCACAAAATCCATGATTGGGCATCTTATGGGAGCCGCCAGTGCTGTGGAATCAGTTGTTTGTTGCTTAGTGCTAAAACATGGAATTATACCGCCGACAATAAATTATGAAACACCAGACACTGAATGTGATCTTGATTATGTACCCAATGTAGCCAGAGAACTGAAAGTGCATCACGTCTTGAATAATTCATTTGCATTCGGCGGTAATAATGCGACAACGATTTTCAGTAGGAATGATAATTAATATACTTTAAGGTTTTGAAGACAATAATGGGAAAAAGGGTTGTTATTACTGGAATAGGGGTAGTATCCCCGTTAGGCTGTAAAAAAGAGGATTTCTGGAATGGCCTTATTGAGGGTAAATCAGGGATAGCGCCAATGACTTCATTAGACTTAACAAACTATAAATGTAAACTTGGTGGAGAGGTAAGGGATTTGCATCCCGAGACACATCTCGGCAGTAAAGGTTTAAAATATTTAAATAAGGGTACAAGGTTTCTAGGCTCAGCGGCAAAAATGGCTATAGATGATGCGAAATTACCTGTTGATGGTTCTCTGTCAAATGTTATGGGTATTGTAATCGGGTCATCCCTTGGAAATTATTCTGAGACAACGGACTATTTTTATGAAATTATAAAAGGTAATCCTTCAGAACTATCGCCGATGCGCAGTTATGACGTCGCATTAAATTCCTCAATTAATTACGTATCGGTCATTTTCAAGATAAAGGGGCTTGCGCGTACCATATCGGCTGGTTTTACGTCAAGCACAGATGCCATCGGCGACGCATATAAAATGATTCAGCGGGATATGGCAAGGGTAATAATTGCAGGCGGGGTTGAGCAGATATCTATTGATTTGTTTTTGATATTTTACATACGCGGGCTGTTATCCGGTCTTGATGGCAAAAGAGAGTTAAGCACCCCATTTGATAAAGGAAGAAATGGATTTGTAATGTCGGAGGGCAGTTATGTGGTTATTCTTGAAGAGCTTCAACACGCCATGGAACGCTGCGCTCCTATTTACGCCGAAGTTAAGGGATTTGGAAATACTTATGTTGGCGGCAGGGATTATACTGAAAATGAAAGAATAAATCGTGCCAAAAAAGCGATGTCTGAAGCAATTGAAGAAGCGAATATTAATGAGCGGGACATAACGTTAATAAGCGCGAATGCGTGTGGATGCAAAATCCAGGATGCTGTTGAGGCAAAGGCAATTCAGTCCCTGTTTGGCTCTAACGTCAGTAACGTTCCTATTTCCGCAAATAAATCAAATATTGGTGAATCTTACGGTACATCGGGCGCTGCACAAATAATTTCTGCTGTTATGTCTGTGAATACAGGCATTATCCCTCAAATAATCAATCACAAAGAAAACGACCCGGATTTTAATCTGAATCTAGTCCTTGAAAGACCACTAAAAAAAGAAATCCGTTATGCAATGATAAATAACATGGATTACGATGGAAATAACTCATGTCTTGTAATAAGCATTTTTAACAAATAAAATAATTCTTTGTTTGTGTACTGATTGAAAAGAAATACCCTCTGGTTTATGAGTAAACTTTTTGAAAATATAAATATTGGTCAAATAACGTTAAAAAACAGACTCATTATGTCTGCAATGGATCTGGGATTTACTACAGATGGTACTATTAATGACCAGATTATCAATTTTTATATAGAACGGGCAAAAGGAGGCGTGGGCTTAATTGTTGTGGGAGGATGCTATCCAGAAATTAATGGCAAGGTATGGAAGAGTATAATCGGGCTTGATAAAGACGAATACATCCCTGGATTAAAAAGATTAACTGATGCCATCCATCGGTATGACGTTCGTGTGGCTGCTCAACTCCTTCACGCCGGCAGAAGCGCCTCGTCTCTTTTCACAAAAATGCAACCAATTGCACCCTCTGCAGTGATATATAGAAGCATTAAACAAGAACCCCGTGCCCTGACAATTCCGGAGATCAAAACAGTCATTAATAATTATGTCAGTGCCACATTAAGGGCAAAGAAAGCGGGTTTTGATGCTGTCGAGCTTCATGGCGGGATGGGGTATCTTATCAATCAGTTCCTCTCTAAGACAACTAACAAACGCAACGATGAATACGGTGGAAGTCTTGAAAATAGAACTCGTTTTGCCA
>MHYY01000097.1 GCA_001830285.1 Planctomycetes bacterium RIFCSPLOWO2_12_38_17
ACTGCATTCAGGACGCCATAAGTTGTGTTTCAGGTGGTGTCGTATGCGTCCCGCCTCGCACATCCCGCTTGATGATATTATAATTGCAGAATTTTTAATCTTGTTTATTTCCATTGAATCCTCAGCAGTTTCTGTAAATTTTAATGTAAGCGAACCCCTGGGGAATTGTTTGTTTTCAATAAGTTCGCTTGTTTCTGCATCAAGGCATTCTGGATGTTTCAGGATAACACGTGTGGCTTGTAATGCCATTGGACTGTCAACAAAGACTTGTGTATGGTCTAGTTTCCCCTCCCTTGTTAACTGATTCAGTATATACAGAATATCCTGTGTACGGCCTACCGCAAAGGCTGGGATAATTACATTACCCCCTCTCTTTATTGATTCTGATACTGCCGTGGCAAGTTCTTCTATAGTTTCTTTGATTCCTTTGTGTTTCCTGTTTCCATATGTTGATTCTATAAAGACGTAATCGCCTTCTTCGATTGGTGTAGGGTCTTTTATTAAGGGGAGATTTTTTTGCCCTAGGTCTCCAGAAAAGACAAGTTTCTTCTCAGAGCCACCTTCTTTTAACCACAATTCAATAATAGCAGAACCTAATATATGACCTGCGTCGCTGAACCTTGCCTTAATACCATTGCCCAAATCTATTGTTTCATTATAGGCCACACCCTGGAAGTAAGAAAAACTTGCAACTGCTTCCTGAATGGTGTAAAGGGGTTTCACAGTCGGTCTGCCTGCTCTGATAAGCCGCTTATTTTCCCATTCGGCGTCGCGTTCATGTATGTGTGCTGAATCCAGCAATACGATACCACACAAATCTACTGTGGCTTTTGTTGTTAATATCTTACCTTTGAATCCTTCTTTAATCAGCTTGGGAACGAGTCCTGCGTGGTCAAGGTGTGCGTGTGTTAATAACAGATACTGGATTTCAGATGGTTTGAATGGGAAAGGCGCACGATTTCTCTCCTCATTTTTCTTGCCGCCCTGGAACATACCGCAATCAATGAGTAAGTTTGTATCGTTTGCCTGGAAATGATAACAGGAACCTGTAACAGTTCTTGCTGCGCCAATAAATCTGATTTTCATAAATGACGGTTAGTTTTTGTTTTTAAGAAAAACCATTGAAAACAAATCTTTATGCAGGTAGTATAACAAAGTTAAACGGGCAGGAAAAATATTTTCCAAAAATTTGAACACTAGTGAGCTAGGAATATACAGGAGGGAAAGGCTTTGTCTAAAAAGGGGAATACTTCAAGCGGGGGTAATTCAATAAAAATAGAAAAGAATCGTCTGATAGTTCCAAACTACCCTATTATTCCGTTTATAAAAGGCGATGGCACGGGACCAGATATATGGAATGCATCTGCCCGCGTATTTGATGCGGCGGTGCGTAATGTATACAAAGGTAGAAAACAAATTTACTGGAAAGAAATTTTTGCAGGTGAACACGCCTTTAATGAATTTGGAGAATGGTTGCCCAAAGACACCCTGGATGCAATTAAAAAATATAAAGTTGCTATAAAGGGACCATTAACGACACCCGTAGGCGGCGGTATTAGAAGCCTGAATGTGACGCTGAGACAGGAACTTGATTTATATGCCTGCGTTCGGCCTGTACGTTATTTTGACGGTGTACCCAGTCCTGTGAAGAATCCTGAGAAATTAAATGTTGTCATTTTCAGGGAAAATACAGAGGATGTTTATGCAGGTATTGAATATAAGAAAGGATCCACCGAAGCAAAGAAACTCATCGAATTCCTCGAAAAGGAACTCGGTAAAAAGGTTAGAAAAGATTCGGGTATTGGTATTAAACCCATGAGTGTGTTTGGCTCAAAGAGGCTGGTAAGACGCGCCATCCAATACGTAATAGATAAGGGCAGGAAGAGCGTAACCCTCATGCATAAGGGAAATATTATGAAGTTTACTGAGGGCGCCTTCCGCGAATGGGGATACGAAGTGGCAAAGGAGGAATTTTCAAAATTTACGGTGACAGAAGATGATGTTTATAAGAAGTATAACGGCATTGTTCCGAAAGGAAAGATTGTTATAAAGGACAGGATTGCCGATGCCATGTTTCAGCAGGTGCTTTTGAGGCCTGAGGAATACGACGTGATTGCCACGCCGAATCTCAATGGCGATTATATTTCCGATGCATGCGCGGCGCAGGTGGGCGGTTTGGGTATGGCGCCGGGTGCTAATATTGGAGATAAGGCGGCTATCTTTGAGGCGACACATGGCACTGCACCTAAATATGCTGGACAGGATAAGGTTAATCCCAGTTCTGTTATTTTATCGGGGGTTATGATGCTCGAACACATGAGATGGGACGAGGCTGCACGGATGATTATCAAGGCATTGGAAAAGACCATCCAGCGAAAGACAGTAACGTACGACCTCGAACGTCAGATGGCAGGTGCTAAATTAGTTAAATGTTCCGAGTTTGCCGATGAAATAATCAAGAATATGTGAAGAGAATTCTTTAGCCACAAATAGACAAGAATGCTCACAAAAAGAAATATTAATTTGTGGAAATTA
Source organism: Planctomycetes bacterium RIFCSPLOWO2_12_38_17 (assembly GCA_001830285.1). Lineage (GTDB taxonomy): Bacteria > Planctomycetota > Brocadiia > Brocadiales > Brocadiaceae > PLOWO2-12-38-17. Next base: position 2,536 of record MHYY01000097.1, read on the forward strand.
GTGGCTAAATAAAAGGAGATTTGATATGTCTAGAAAAAAGATAACCGTAGTTGGCGCCGGGAATGTGGGCGCTACAACGGCACAGCGTTTAATTGAAAAAGAAATTGGCGATGTTGTGCTGGTGGATATTGTGCAAGATATGCCGCAGGGCAAGGCACTGGATATTCTAGAATCAGGTCCTATTTATGATTATGATTCAAGGATTATCGGCACAAACGGATACGAAGAGACAAAAAATTCTGATATCGCTGTTATAACCTCTGGTATACCAAGAAAACCAGGGATGAGCAGGGACGACCTGCTCAAGGTCAATGCCGGAATTGTAAAAAGTGTAATTGAAAATATTGTAAAAACCTCACCGAATACAATTTTGATTGTCGTTTCTAATCCACTGGATGCTATGACTTACGTGGCGCACAAGGTCAGCCGGTTTCCAAAACACCGCATTATAGGCATGGCGGGTGTGCTGGATGCCGCACGGTTTAGCGCTTTTATTGCGATGGAACTCAATGTGTCTGTGGAAAATGTAAATGCCTTTGTACTTGGGGGACATGGCGATACGATGGTACCTTCTACCAGATATACCACGGTTGCAGGTGTGCCTGTGGAAGAATTAATTCCTAAAGCAAGACTGGAAGCCATTGTAAAGCGTACAAGGGATGGCGGGGCGGAGATTGTCAATCTGCTCAAGACGGGCAGTGCTTTCTATGCACCATCGGCTGCCGTAATGGAGATGGTTGAGGCAATTTTAAAGGATAAAAAAAAGATATTACCATGCGCAGCGTTGTGTGAAGGCGAGTATGGTATTAACGGTCTCTTCGTAGGTGTACCCGTAAAACTCGGCGCAAAGGGTATTGAGCAGATATTTGAAATCAAACTCAACGCAGAAGAATCGGCAGCCTTGAAACGTTCAGCCGATGCAGTAAAAACCCTGTGTGAACAGGTGGATAAGTTGTTATAGAATTATGACAACATGTCTTACAATTAGACTGGCTTCTTTATGGAATTTGTCACTTCCTACATCTTAGATTAAGACAAGCATGTTTTCCCCTCCTTACGAAGGAGGGGATGAAGGGGAGGTTATCTAATATGACGGAGATATTCAATAAAAAAGAATATGTGAAAAAGAGGCAATATTTGCGAAAAAAGATGACAAGGGCAGAGATATTTCTTTGGTCAAAATTAAAAAGAAAACAACTTAAAGGTTTGAAATTTAGGAGACAATATGGAATTAATAACTATACAGTTGACTTTTATTGCCCAGAATTAAAATTGGCAATCGAAATCGATGGTGATGTTCACGGTTATAATTCTCGAATTGTTTATGATAAGCAAAGACAAAGTAAGATAGAAGCTTTAGGAATTAAATTGTTAAGATATACAAATAATGATGTTCTAAAAAATATAAATAGTGTTTTACAAGATATTGTTATTAAGACCACCCCTCAATCCCCTCCTTCGTAAGGAGGGGACAAAGGGGAGGTAAAATAATGGTATTTCAATGTTCCTCCTTCGCAAGGAGGGGAAAATGTTTATTCGTGCCATTTGAACTATGAATCTCATTAAAGCTGAAAAACATTTACTCGAAATCATCCTTAACAAATCCTTCAAATATAGTGAGAAGCCTGTATTTAAGCTGGTTTCTGGCAGGATGAGCAATTATTACATTAATTGTAAAACAACCACACTTGATCCCGAAGCCATGCTGTTGATTGGCCATATCTTTTATAACAGGGTCAAACCGCTTCGTGTAAACGCCATTGGCGGTCTAACGCTTGGTGCCGACCCCATAGCCTTTGCCACAGCAATAGTCAGCGAGATGCAGGACGATGCTATTAATGCCTTTGTAGTCAGAAAGAAGGCAAAGGAACACGGGTTGATGAAATGGATTGAGGGCAATGTACGAGAGGGAGATAAAGTAGTAGTTGTAGACGATGTGGTAACTACAGGCCAATCCACAATAGAGGCCGTAGATAGAGCCAGGGAGTCTAATTTGAACGTGATAAAGGCCATTGCACTGGTTGATCGCCAGGAGGGAGGGCGTGAGAATATTGAGAAAAGAGGAGTCCTTTTTGAATCTATCTTTACAAAAGACGATTTAATGAATCTTTATAAAAAATTATAGTAATCACCACAAAGGCACAGAGAGCAAGGAGCGGGAAAATAGAGGTTGAGAAGATATGAAGTTATGAAACTGGGAATATCTCAACCTCCCAACCTGTCAATTCTTTGTTAATTTTCTCTGCGTCCTTTACGTCTTTATGGTAAATTAAGTCATTACAATAATGTATATAGAAAAACGTGGATTCTGGTCTTGGTTTTTACAAAGGATTACCGCCCTGTTGTTGGTAATTGGGATTTCTGTCCACTTTTTTACGTTTCACTTCAGTCCCAGTCGTTATGCCTCCCGATATTATGACGAGATAGTTAACAGATTTTGTTCACCCGGATGGATTACATTTCATACATGCTTACTTGCCCTCGTTGTCTTTCACAGTCTTAACGGATTATGGGGTATTTTTGTAGATTTTGGTCCTGAAAAAAGGCTAAGGCATTTTATCAAGAATATACTCTGGTTTGCAGGTTT
>MHYY01000098.1:0-426 GCA_001830285.1 Planctomycetes bacterium RIFCSPLOWO2_12_38_17
ATCCTTTAAGACAGGAAAATCTACCAGCACCTCTGTCATCTCATTACCGCGCTCCCCGCATCCCACATATACAATTATGTCTGCATCTGCCCAGCGGGAAAGTTGATGCTGAATTACAGTCTTTCCGCTTCCAAACGGACCTGGTATACATGCAACGCCCCCCTTGGTAACAGGGAAAAACATATCAATAATACGCTGACCTGTAACAAGGGGCACATTTGTGTTCTGTTTTTTTTGTACCGTCCGTGGTGTTCTAACGGGACACCTTTGGAACATGGTTAATTCTCTTAATCCTGCACCTGTCTCAACCTTTGCGATAATTTCCTCAATCGTACACTCTTTTTCTTCGATAGCCAATAGCTTCCCTTTCACATCAAAAGGCACCATAATTTTATGCCTTATTATCTTCGATTCCTGCACATACCC
>MHYY01000098.1:472-7889 GCA_001830285.1 Planctomycetes bacterium RIFCSPLOWO2_12_38_17
ACATTCCCAGCTCGTTCATAAAAACTTGCAAGTCTGGAACCTATATACGTAGGAAACCCTTCTTCACCCGGCATTTCCTCAAGTCTGCTTGAAATCTCGCGCATAGCCTCGCCCCAGCGCGAGGTAGAATCAGCCATAAGCGCCACGCTATATCCCATATCCCTGTAATATTCAGCAATAGTAATCCCTGTAAAAACCGACGCCTCGCGCGCCGCAACCGGCATATTGGATGTATTTGCAATCAATACAGTCCGTTCCATAAGAGGTTCGCCAGTTTTTGGATCCTTTAAGACAGGAAAATCTACCAGCACCTCTGTCATCTCATTACCGCGTTCACCGCATCCCACATATACAATTATGTCTGCATCTGCCCAGCGGGAAAGTTGATGCTGAATTACAGTCTTTCCGCTTCCAAACGGACCGGGTATACATGCAACGCCTCCCTTGGTAACAGGGAAAAACATATCAATACTACGCTGACCTGTAACAAGAGGTATATTTGTGTTCTGTTTTTTCTGTACCATCCGTGGTGTTCTAACGGGACACCTTTGGAACATGGTTAATTCTCTTAATCCTGCACTTGTCACAACCTTTGCAATAATTTCCTCAATCGTACACTCCTTTTCTTCGATAGCCAATAGCTTCCCTTTCACATCAAAAGGCACCATAATTTTATGCCTTATTATCTTCGATTCCTGCACATACCCAATCACATCGCCGGGAACCACCTCATCGCCAATCCATTTTAACGGTATGAAATGCCATTTCTTTGTTCTATCCAGCGGTGGTTGTTCAATTCCACGTACAATGAAATCACCATGTAAACGATTGATTGCGTCCATTGGTCTCTGGATACCGTCAAAAATTGCGCCTATAAGCCCTGGACCAAGTTCTACACTGAAGGCGGCGTACGTTGGATAAACAGGCTCGCCCGGACCGAGCCCTTCCGTTTCTTCATAGACTTGAATAAAATACTCATCGCCCCGTATCTCTACCACCTCTCCAAAGAGTTTGTAACGTCCGACACGCACCATGTCATATATGCATGTTTTAATTAATCCCCTGGCTACAACAAGAGGACCTGAAACCTTGATGATTGTCCCGTTACTCATTATTTAACAATTACCGAAACTTACAAAGGTAAGAGACATAAACCTAAAAATACACACTAGCAGATAACGTCTTTTTAAAACGCAGGCACGAAATCTGTAACTATCTAATTTTTTAGATCACACATAACATTAATCAGAAAATTATAATTTATACAAAAATATCTATTAACTTTATCTCACATCGTCAGTATATCAATCCCCACAGCACGCCCAACCTCTTTACCAAGTTCCGTTACGCCTGTTTGTTTACTCCCGATTTGTGTGGGAATAATGGTAATTGCCTTTTGTGTTTTATTTCTCAATTCGTTAATCATATCGAGACACTGCCCTGCCACATCCTCTGTAATCAGTATAATGCCTGTTATTGGGTCACTTGCAAATTTCTTTAGATTAGTAACAGTCTCTGAAACTGTTTTAACAGACGCTATTTCAACCCCAATGTTCTGATAGGGCATGATGTCTTCTTTTCCGCCAATTATAACGATTTTATACATACGTTTTTCGTAATCTCTCCCTCAACAAGTTGTTTTCAACCCCGCGTATTAACCCCCCTATCACTAACTTCAAATTAAAGAACTCCGTTGTAAGACCACAAAGATATCCAAACACCTTTTCTGCACCGAAGGGCGTATATTTAGCAGGACGTATTATATCCATTAAATAATTATCAGTCATAATATCGTATCTATAAGAAATCTTTTTTGATAATTCAGCCGACAGAATTTTAACGATATTTTCATATTCTGCTGGAGACGTATAGCAATGCGTCTCTACAAGCATTTCACATAACATCTTTTCAGATAACTGCGTTGAGCCTGAAACCAATTCGCGAAATGCATTATTTGCATTAAGTCCTGTCAGAAAGTATTTCTCAAACGGCCCTTTAGCCAGTTTTAAAGTTAATACCCGCATTATTATTTTGATAACTCTTGTGATTCGATAAATCGCAAGGTATCTTCTGATAATATCGGCACTGTTATCCCTGCAAACAAACTCAATATATTTTAAATATGCGCTGTCAAATATTAAATCAATTATAAAAGGCATCCATGCTTTCTTTAAATATTTCATTTCACCCTTAAAATAAAGAACCGCTTCATTTAATACCTCCGGAAAAGATTTCACTCCAACCTGCCACACAGCGTTTAATTTATCTTTATCAATCGTCCCTCTTAGATACCTGTCTGGTTCTCGGTCAGATATGCTTGCTTTTAAAATATTCTTAAGATTAATGACGTCGTTCTTTATCAAGAATAAATCACAGAAACCAGTATCAGGCGCTAAAGTACGGATTTCATATAACCTGTCATAATAATAATCATCAAGTAACATCTCGAATTCATACAGGTGTTTTACATGAGTAAAATATTTTTTCAGATGCGTGTTATTTAGATTTGCAAACAGATTCCCAATATTCTGGCTTGATAACAGCCTTTCGTAAAAATTCATACTGAGCAATTGGCATTCAAGCACGTTTACCCGTCCCGATATATAACACCACTCATAATTTAGTTTGTCATGCTTCATATTTATTTAAATAATCCAAAATTTTATTCATAACTCAATGTCAGACAATTGTAATATCTTATTCAATTCAGGAGTTAATGCGGTTCGAAGGTTTTTTATAATGCTATCAAGCGTATAATCAATTTCATAATATTGAGTCTTTAGAATAAAACCACCTTTTATATCAAGTAATCTTACACCTAAAACAATTTTTTCTTTTCTTTCCTTATTAATATCATCTATAAAAGCACCCGTCATTCTTTTCAAATCCCTTGCATCAACTAATAACTCTCCGCCTGTGCCGTCTGCTATATTTCCAATCCAGCTTCTTATCAACACCAGATATTCGTTGTCTGAAAGCGATTGAATATGGTTTATTGCATCTTGCATAACGTTATCAATAATATTGTTTTTTATTTCCAGCAAACTCATCTTATAATTACTTCCCAAAGTTATTAATGCGTTTTGCATATCTTCCTTAAGACGTTTCTCTTCATCCAACAACATCGTTTCATATTCTTTCTCTATGGAAAGTTTCGCTTCATTAACTTTCTTATGAAGATGTTCTTTTGCAGTATTTATGACTTGCTCCGCCTCTTTTTGAGCGTTTTTTATGATATGGTCTCTTATACGTTCAATAGACATGTTTCTAAAAACCAGGCAAAGGAATCGTTTGCGGCGTGTATGATAATCCCCCTTCTCTTGTAAGCCATGTAATAAGCAGGATAGAGATCAATAATGCAATAACCGCATATGTTTCAACAAGGGCAGGAATCAAGATTGCGCGTCCACCCTCTTCCGGTTGCTTCCCAGTAAGGTTAATTGCTGAAGTCGCTGCTTTACCCTGTATGACCGCAGTTAAATACTCTACGACCCCTGCGCATATAGCAATAAGGAGAATAGAAACGCCAACCGTAGTAGGTATGGTTAGCTTTCCGCCTATAATGCCTGTGCGAAGCGCTATCATTATGGCGCAAATAAAACCATAAAATCCCTGCGTGCCCGGCAGCGCCATGAGTACAAGCATCTTTCCGAATAATTCAGGCTTTTCTGATAGAATACCGGCAGCCTGAGATGAAGAAATAAGAATACCTTTTGCAGAGCCAATACAGCTAACTGTAACTACAAAAACAGCCCCAATAATAACCCATCCGAACCCCGTTTGTATAAAATACAATTTTAATAATTCTATCATGGCTAATATCTCCAATATACTTTTTAATTTTTTACATTATTTTTATCCGCTGACTATTAAAGCCGTAAGGTTGAAATTTTGGAGCGCCTCCTTCATAAAACCTTCCAAAAAATTCTAGAAATATTAAACGTGCAGGATGAATAAAAGCGCTGAGAATACTCATAAAGAAGTTGAACATATGACCTGTAACGAGGGCAATAATAAACAGTATTGTTCCTATAATTGTGCCGGTTTTGAATAATAGCGCCACAATGTTAAATGCCATGCCAACAATTGTTGTAGTAAGACTCAGGGCAAGGATGCGCGTGTATGAAAGGACGTCGCTGATGAAACTTGTACATCCATACGTACCCACAATACCGTACAGGCTAACAATTCCTGTAAAAATCTTTCCTGCAATACCTTTCTCATTGCGTCCCTGCGTGGAAATTAATCCAACTGCACCTACAATGGTCATATATTTCCCAATGGTTATAACATAAGCCGGCATTTTAAGGAAAAGGGTTGATGTCAGTATTAAAAAGCCGGGCAAGGTAATGAGCCACAACAAACCATCCCAAACGGCATTCAGAATATTTCCTTTTCTAAATTCGCCATACATCTTAAGTCCGATACCGTAAAATTGATTCAGTACGCCTAGCCCTATTGCAAACAAAAGGGCGACAACTGGCTTTGAAAGCGGCTCAAGCAAAGTAAGCCGTTCTTTTATCTTCAACAAAATATTATTCTCACCCAAATATACTGGATTATACAAATCCCCTGCCCATCCTCCTGTAACAATTCCAAAAAATGTTGTACTTATACCTGCATAGAAAAAAAGTCTCATAGCTATTAAAAACAAACCATAAAAAACGTCTCCAAAGCAAAGCCCAAAAAATATTAAAAAAGATATCATTATGAATGGCGTGGGATCAAAGGTAAAATAATTGGGCAGACCAAACATATTTACCAATAATTGCGCAGGTTTAAAAAATTTATTTAACGTAATAGAGACTGGCACTTTATCCTGAGGCGAAGGCTCTTCGTAAACAACCGATACACGCTGGAATTCCAAATTAATTAATGTATCGAGTTTTGGCTTATCCACTAATTTTATATACCCAGTTAGAGTAAAAATTCTTTTCGTAAGCGCGCATTTTCGTTGAGCAATCATTTTATTCTTTTCGCTCTCCCAGTAACCCAGCAATACTTCCAGCATGCGCACTTCATCAACCAGTTTAAGCATGTTGCTATAAACAAATTTTTGCTCTTGTTTTACTATGGAAATATCCTTAGTCAGTTCGTTAATGCGTTCTTTTACATTTCCCGCTATTGACGGAAAAGGTATTTCCTTGAAACTATATTTATTAAAAATCCCAAGCACGATATCCTTATCATTCTTTAAATAAGCAAAAAGAATTTTCAGTTCTTTTTCCGTTCCAGAAATAACCTGCCATGTAAGATATTCGCAAGTAGAATCATTCTCTAATAATCGGTTCCACTTACTCTTCGATTGCTGACCATAAAACAAACTAACATTTTTTATACTTTTAATTTTTTCTATATCTTCAGTAACAGGTAAGAAATCTGCAAGCTTACTCCTCTGTTCTTCCAACTGAATTTGTCTTTTTTGAAGATTCGAGTACCTTTCATACAACCCGGTAAACTCTTTGTAATAGTATCCAATGTCTATACGAGACAGCGCATAGTCTAGTTCGTCCTGCCTGATTTGTAATGGAAAAGGAAAAATGCCTTCAATAAACCCCTTCTTTTTTGGAACAAATTCTCTCGCAATCGCAAGCAAAGAATTAAGCTTACTAACATTTTTTTCTATATCTTCAACGGCGGTGGGATATTCTTTGAAATGTTGAGAAGTCAAATCATTTGGTTGAGAAAATGATTCTATTATATGTATGATATTTAACTGATAAAGTTTGCTGAGAAACCAGCGGGAATCTTCTGACGGGAGTAAAATTGTTACTTTATTAAGTCTATCAATAGCCATGCTATAATGCCTGAATGTATTTCAGTACACAATTAATGGCATCTTCCTTTTTTTTATTGTCAATATTCAGAAACTTCTTCTTGAGTAATTCATAATCATTCCACAAACGTTCTTCTTCAAGCCTTTGCTGGGCGGCAATTTCTTCTTTCAATTTCTCAAGTGTGTGTTTAAATTCACTCTCAAGCGCCGTTTTAATAGATTTAACTTCCTTATCTATGTTCGAGATAACCCTCTCAGCCTCTAATCTGGCATCGTTTAGAATATTATCAGCTTCTCGCTCAATCTTTAAAACTTCTGCAATAAGACTATTACTCATGCGTAAATCTCATATTTACAAAATTAAACAATGTTCATCGTAAATTTCAAATGTAAGAATCAATAATTCTATATCTTAGATACGAACTATGTTACGCTGAAATGTATATTGTTTTAAAAAAAAGTCAAGTCAAAACAACCTTATGATTTAAATATTGCTATTCACAAAGCAGCATCTTAAAATGTTCAAAGAATCTTAAAACATTTTACACACGGAGATTGGTGTAAGTGAGAAGTATGTCACCACAAGAATTAGCAGCAACCATATTCAGATATATTGATATGGAAAAGTTACACAGGGAAAATCCAGTTGTTACAAAAGAAATGATTTTATCTTTTCTTAATATTATTTCAGCGACGAAAAGCTTGGAAAAGAAGGCTGATACCCGTAAATTATCTCAAGGCCCACAAAAATCCAGACAGAAAGAATATACTGAGCTTATCATTCATACTGACGGGGCTTCAAGGGGAAATCCAGGAATGGCAGGAATTGGCGTGGCTATTTTTGATAAAGACTACAATGTAATTGATGAGTTATGCGAATTTATTGGAGAATCTACAAATAATGTCGCTGAATATAAGGCAATGATACTTGCAGCAAAAAAGGCTGTTTCCTACAATGCCAAAAAAGTAACATTTAAAACTGATAGCGAATTATTGGTAAGACAGCTTAATAACACATATCGGGTAAAAAACCCAGGCCTTTTACCATTGTATAAAGAACTTATGACACTTCTTGGTAAAATATCGAAGTGGCATGTCCAGCACGTAAGGAGGGAAGAAAATACATGCGCTGACACTTTAGCAAATAAAGGCGTTGATTCTTAGAACAAATCATCTAAACGATTGTAGATTTACCCTTTTATCTTCGTGATACCTTTTATGGTTTAAAATACACAACAACAAACGGTAAATTCAAAACGGGAGAAGTTTTTTTATCATACCTTCAATGGATTTTGGGGAGGGTATTGTGTAATACGTGGAGTTAATCTCGGTTATCTTAAAGCCAAGTTTCTGTTCGTAAAATGGGAGCATCTCCCCCTTTTTAATATTGGCAGGATAAATGTTGCCTACCCAATCTGGAAAGGAAAAACCTGATGTGCCGACTTTAATCATGTCGAAAACTTTTACATTATTGCTTTCTGAAATGGTAGCCTGTCAATGCAGACGTGTCTGTCAACGAATTTTTTAGCGGTTGAACTTGTCCGGCTTACACACTTGTTTGATTATATTAGATTCATTGTTTTTAATATTTCAAGACTCTTAATAACAAAATTCTCAATTTCTATTTGTTCTGTAGGAATG
>MHYY01000098.1:7899-8421 GCA_001830285.1 Planctomycetes bacterium RIFCSPLOWO2_12_38_17
TCTATTTGTTCTGTAGGAATGTGAAGGATGGGATTTTTAATTGGATGTTCGTGATAAGTACCGCCTTCTTTGTCAATTCCATATATCCTTTCATCAGCAACAACAAGCGCCATATTTACCTTTTCTTTTTTGACATTGGCATAAATTTGTATAAATATTTCAAATGAAAACCCTATCCGTGAAATCAATGTAATATCTGTAAAATCTAAAGATAAAATCTTTAACCCATATCTATTAGCAATATCTTCCAGAGTATGGATTACGTTTTTAATTTTTATCATCTGCTTTTTTAATCTTGTTTATTTTTTCCTGGAGGGACCCGATACCTTCTACAGCGTGTTCCCACTCCATTGCGTCTTTTTCAACTTCCCACGAAAAGCCCTTTTCCTTTACCAGATTCTTTTTTTCAAATTCTGTAATATTCATTCCATACTTTTTTTTGAATCGCTCATCAGTCAGTCTGTACAAAACAAGCCTCCGTTCGTACTCACTTAGCACAGCTTCTTTAATCTCTTTTTCAGG
>MHYY01000099.1 GCA_001830285.1 Planctomycetes bacterium RIFCSPLOWO2_12_38_17
GAAATAAATCTGGCAACAGACATCGAACGAACAGCAAAATCGAGGTTGATAAATCTGGCAAGTTATTCTTTGTCCCTTGATGTTCTTAAACCGCTTATAAAGGTATGCGATTTATTGATTACAGTGGATTCCGGTCCAAGGCATATCGCCGTTGCCTTTAAAAGACCTGTAGTAACAATCATTGGACCAAACGATCCAAGATATACTAATACTCCCGCAGAGATAGGACAAGTAATTTGTGCCGATGTGGACTGTCTTGCCTGTCAGCTTAAGATATGTCCAAAGGATCATAGATGTATGACGCAGATAAAACCTGATAAGGTTGCAGAAGTTTGTCTGAATTTTTTAAGCAATAAAAAGGAGCAAAACTAGTATGGAAGTAGAAATGGTATGTAAAAATGGGGAATCAATATTTAAAGAGGGCGACACTATGTCGCTATTTCTTAATAAACAAAAAATGAGGTAATTACAGGCGGGGAAAGATTGCCGTTTAAATTTGAAATTGCAATTAGCGACTGATAAGTGGAATTGTTTGAAGCAAAAAAATTATTTGAATAACCACAACACGTAAGCAACGTATCCGATTAATAAAAGCACACCCTGAAAACGACTAAGTACGAATTTCCATGTGATCATTGGAATCAGACACATGGCGAACAGAATCATTACAGGCATATCTACCCGAAGAGAGGTGGTATTGATTTGCAGGGGTTGAATTATTGCGGCTAGACCAAGTATTGCAAGGATATTGAAGATATTGCTGCCAAGCACATTGCCCACGCTTATATCAGATTCCTTTCGAATTGCAGCAATCATTGAAGTGGCTAGTTCGGGAAGCGAGGTTCCTACTGCAACAACAGTAAGACCGATAACAAGTTCGCTGATACCTATAACTCTTGCGATATAAATGGCAGAGTTAACAAGGAAATGCGCCCCTCCAACAAGCGCTCCGAGGCCGATCAGTATGAAAAAGATATCTTTTAACTTCCGATTACCTGCTGTTCCTAAATGGTCCTCAAATTCGAGATATTCTTGCTCAACGGATTTAGATTCTTTTATTGCCATGCGATACACATATAGAATGTATGCAATAATACCTCCGAGGAGTATCATACCTTCATGTCGGCTCAGTACGCCGTTCCATCCCATAAAATACAATAACAGGGAAATGCCAACCACAATGGGCATCTCACGGATAATGAGTTTCATATCAACCTTGAGCGGTTGGATGAGCGCTGTAAGTCCCAAAATGAGCCCTATGTTGGCAATATTACTTCCAACAATATTACCTATAGCAAGGTCATTTAGATGCTTTATGCCGGCTAGCACACTGGTAACGAGTTCTGGAGTTGAGGTACCGAACGCTACTATGGTGAGGCCTATGACAACAGGTCTGATGTTGAATGAACGGGCAAATCTGGTTGCACCCTTTACAAGCCACTCTGCCCCGAAATATAACCCGGCAAGTCCCACAAAGAAAAGTAGAATATTCAATACCATAATTGATTTATATTGTATGAGTCAGCAAGTCAGACTCATTTACTGTAAAATATTTCGTATGCTATGTTCGAAGTTGAATTTTTAATCGTCGTTTCTAATTTATCATTTATAAAATAACAAATCTGAAACATGCAGTACTAAGGTAAAGTGCATATTTTCACTTAAATTTTGGTTAATTTATCAAAATTTATTCTGCAATTCTACTCAAAAGTAATATATCCTGTATCTTCGCTATATGCGAATAATTCTCCATAGCGTGCACAGCTTGTCAGAATATTGAACAGCCTGAATGGGTCTTCCTGCGGCAGGTACAATACAAGTTCTTTTTCAACCTGGTAGCGCTCTAACCTTCCTTTCGGTGCATTCCTGATCATTTCTATGATATGTTTGTAGATGGTTAATTTAGATAATTGCTCTTTCCAGAGGTGTTTTCTGGTTGCTGTGTCAGATTCCACAAATCTTTTACCCACTTCTGTCAGTAAAATTTTTTGCTTTGGGGTGTCAACAAGGTCTAGTAACTCGGCGCCTTTTGCATTGAATATTATTTGTTGCTGAAGAATGGAATCAATCTTTGTGTGATAATTCTTGAGTACTATCTTAATAACAGAGCATGTCTGTTTCAATCATTCTTTTATCAGGTCTTCGGGGCTTTATGAGGGGAAGGTTGCGAGGTGGAGAAAGTTTTTATGTTTAGACTGCATTTTTTCTTTCATCATTTCGAAAATAAATCTTTTTAGCATCCCAGCTAGCTAAAGCTTTCAACCTAAAGGTTCAAACCTGAAGGTTTGATTTACAACTGAGGGTTATATAGACTGTAACTCAAGGATTTAGTCTTGTTTACATTTTTGCTTTCTGCGTTCTTTGATGGTACGACATGCCAGTGTAGTTAATCATGATTCAGCTTCCTCTAAAACCATAACTCAATACTATACTGTTTCAATCCTTGTTTTAATGGAATTGTGATTCAAACAACAGCAATCGCACCATCTGCATGTTTCAACAGTGCAGTGCTTTGTTTGTTATTGGGATCAACCTTGAAGGCGCGATTAACGAGCATTGCTTCTTCCTATACAATTTATTTCATTTCTTTCATCCATGTTTGTAGTTCTAATACCAGTAGTTCTGTGTACTTATCCCATACCAAAGCCCTTAATTTTCTCGTATTTGTTTTTATTGGTATAGAAATGTAGATTTTTAATGCCTCATCAGATGTTTTAATTTTACCTATCATTGATATATCTTCGTCGGTTGCAATGTCGATTGTATCCTTTGGTTTCGCTACTTTGACAATAGGCAATATTCTGTGCAAAACCCAAGCACCAGGGTTTGTGAAGGCTGTAATGGTAGTATCTACAGTACAGGCATTGGCAATCGTTACGATTAGGCAAGCCGCACTGGCAATCCCGCAGACTGAGTAAGCGATTTTGCCACTTCCTGCCTCTACTTTTTTTATCCCCCACAAACAAAGACGAACAGTTGCATAAATTCCGCCAACATTAAAGGCATAAAAGACCAAATGGAACATACCATCTATGCGAGCTTGCAGCAAAAGCAACGACCACAAATAAAACATTGCATCATTTCCCATAATCATTCCCTCCAAAATTGTGTTTCAAACCTTGTTTTAACGGAATTGTGAATAGTTGGCGTGTGGTTTTAATCAGTGAGGTAACCATCTGCAGTCGTCGGGAATGTGGTATCTTGCGAATCAGTTCAATATGAAGTCGTTCAACCGCAGGGTGTGTAGCAGAAGATAAGGTATTCATATGTTTTTCAATATTTCATCAAAAACTATCTATCTGTAAGTTTATGACTGCCTATACAAATCTTTTTAGTATCCTAAAACATATCAGGAATGGCGTGAATACCCATTTAAATTTTCTTAGAAACCGGATAATGAAGAAGGCGGCTACAAGGCCGAGAATGATGGCTATGATTACCGGGCTGGTGCCAAATAGCCATGCAAGGGCATTTATCAATCCAGATAAAAATGCGATGGGATGCGTGGCAATAGTGAGAAAAATGGTAGCAATAAGTCCATATTTGATAAACTTTACACATTTTGCAAATACCGTTGGGGACATGAAACGCATTATGAATAAGCCTGCTTTGCCTTTTCCTGCCAGCTTGAGACCGTCGTCACCATACATGCCTACATATTTTATGACATCGTCTCCATATCTTTTTGCCAGACCAATTACATCATCACCGTATTTTTCTATAACCCTTCCGCCGCTTGCTCCATAACGCGATACATATTTAATAATATCATCGCCATGTGTGATTGATAACTTTATGACATTGTCACCATAAATTGAACTCAAAAGCACGATGTCTTTGCCGTGTTTCTGGATAATTCTAATACCATCGTCGCCATAAAGCGTTGTATATTTTATTACATCATCGCCGAACTGGCGTGCAAGCGATAGGACATCATCACCGTATTTCTCGATTGTTTTTTCAGCGTCTGCGCCATATCTGGAGACGTATCTAACAACATCATCTCCATATTGCTGCGATAGTTTAAGTATTCTGCCATCCGTTGCCTGTACGGCTTTTATGCCATCATCACCGTGGTTTGCCACGAATTTGATAATATCGTCTCCATAGGCTTTAACAAGGTCGTCTGTTAAATTTGCAAGCCCCTTGAAACCTTTTACAGTCCTTGCAGACTGCGCCCCTTTTGCTGCAAGTTGTGCCCCTTTTGATATACCGCTGCCGATAGGCACAAATCCAAGTATATCCAGTCCTGCAAAAAGTTTATCCTGGAAGGTAATGTCTTCCTGTCGAATCCTTTTACGGCTGACCTTTTCGACATCAGAAATAAAGAAGTTTCTTAATTTATTGGTGATTGTGGTAACGGCCTCCTCTTTGACATTGTTAATATCCACGATTTCAAATCTATCAATAAAATCGTTACCCAGTTCGAAGATGAGATTGACTGCCCTTCTGGCATTGTTATAACTTGCGGATTCAGCGTCTTGTGTATTTATTGTGGCAGTATCCGTGCCGTACCACCAGCTTGAGAGCCAGTTATAAGCGTTTGTTGTTTTCAAGTAATTAGACATCTGGCTGTTGAAGTCTTTATTATCATAAAAGAGATAGATAATCGGAATAGTCTGTTTGTGTCCATACGTCTTTATCACATGATAGAAAGTCTCTTCGTCTATAAAAAGGCTGAATAACATCTTTGCCTTATCTCCATATTCCTTGATTGCAAGGAGTCCGTCTTCCTGGAATTTGATAACGATGTTCAGCACATCCCTGTCGTAATGTTTTGCAAAGGCAATCCCATGTTTCCGTGTCAGCGGGAAGATAATATCTCCTTTTTCATTTGCAAGCTGGATCAGTTCCTGCCCTCTTGATGTGTCTTTGCTGATGAGAAAGATATTTTCAGGGTTATCGGTTATATATTTTGTTCCTTCGCTTCCAAATGTTTTGTAAAAATTGGTGAGGATTTCGGGTGAAAATATTTTTAGATTTTCTGCGTTGTTATTGGAGTTATTGTATAATTGAAAGATATCGCGATAATCAAGCATTGGGTACAGGCTTGCCATTTCCCCTGCATGTCTTTCGAG
>MHYY01000100.1:0-1580 GCA_001830285.1 Planctomycetes bacterium RIFCSPLOWO2_12_38_17
TGTTTGAAATTTATAAGTATTGTGCCACTTTTAAAATTAATATAGTTCAGGGTGTTTATTAAATGTTTTTTATTAACCTTTTTTCCTTCTTCAATTTGGCTATCTAAGTTGGTGTTGTGAAACAATTGAGGAATTCTATGGAGATTATCCATACATAAATTCTGTTAGAGTTATTAGTTGTTTTGTTAAAAACTCTTTGTTAAATGTACTGATTTTAGGATAATTTTGTTTACGTTCACAATACGGCCATTTTGGTATTGTTAAATCAAATTGTTTGCAAAAAAGGTTTGATTGTTTTTATTGGGACCTTTTAATTTTAGAACCGGAGACAACTCAATGCATCCATGGTTATTTATATCAGCATGAAGGTAAGGAACGAGTGTGGTTTTGTACAGCTTGGTCCGTCTTGCTTGTACTGATAGTTCTATATTATAACGATGATTTTCTATTAATTTTACAAAGACGCTCGGACTTCTTTCAGCAGAAATGTGAAATACAGATTCGTCGCCTTGTTCGGAGATTAGCTTAAGTTCCAGCCGTGTCCCGCCATTCTGCAAGTCTACCTTAAGATTGAAATCGCCGAAATAAGAAAATAAATCGTTTAGGACATCTGTTGGGTTATTTTCGTAGCAGGAAAATGGCATAGTTCTGTCAATAATGTCGAATATCGAAACATCGTCTGAGCCTAAAAGCATTTTTTGCCTGCGATGTGGTGATTGATGAGATTTGGTATTGTTTCTACGCTCTATCAACTGTAATAGTGTGGCGACGATGTGCTTGCATATTTCTCCATCAGAGGCATAAAAACATGCGCAATTCATGTCATATATTTCTTTTCCATCTGAGAGAATAAAGACGTTGTATGGAAGCGGTTCGCCTCCGGTAACCTCCGCAGTTAATTTACCATCAACGTATTTTAAATTACGAACATGTCCATTTTTGTAATATGAAAGCCCTCGGCTATAGATCCCGTTGTTTGTGATTGACTTTATATATTCCGCTGTGATGTGATTCAAAGAAGAAATAGTGTTCATTGCTTTTATACTCCTTATATTGGGGTATAATGGTTTTAAGAATTATGTATAATATACAACATATATAGCAATTTACTAGCAAAAACTCAACTAATGACCATAAATTTTTTTTAGAATTTCAAAAACATATTGGGATATTCTTGTAGATTAGGATATTTGTATGTAATATAACAAAAAAATAAAAGGAGTTTTGTTTAGAATATGGAGTTAACAAAAAATCTGTTAGAAAAGTGAACGATAGGCTTGTTTTATTATGAAAATTACATTTGAACCAAAAAAGATAGATACCCTTATTCAACTTGCTATTCAAGAGAATATTGCGACGGGTGACATCACGCCTGAACACCTTATTCCAAATGGCTTGTTTGCAAAGTTGCAAAAGAGAACGGGATTGTTGCAGGGCTGCCAGTCGTTGAGTATTTTTCCTCAAAGCTCGATAAAAGCATCTCATTAAGGCGAAAAGTTAAAGAAGGAGCCTTTGTTCGTAAGGGCAATATCATTGCGGTTGTGGCTGGCGGTGGTTTTTACCACATAATGGAGCTTTAT
>MHYY01000100.1:1590-10350 GCA_001830285.1 Planctomycetes bacterium RIFCSPLOWO2_12_38_17
TAGTAAAAGACAATCATTTGGACATTTAAAAAAACAAATTATTACATGATAGTTTTGATTTAAAAAATGTTTAGTGAATTCGTTTTTTAAAATGACCCCGGGTTTTTAAAAATTAGATTATCAAATCTATTTTGTTTATCAATGATTAACAGAAAATTAATCTTTTCTTTAATCAATCACTTTAGCATGGATGATTGTTCTGCATTTTCTGGTTTTGATATTTCCCCTTCGGTTGTTTGTTCCGATGGCTTCTGTTCCTCCCCAGCTTTTCGTTCGGCTTCTGTTTTTGTCTTAGCTGAGGTTTCTGCCTCGCGTTGCTTCTGCCTGCGTTTCTTCTCTGTCTCTCTTAAGTCGTATTCCAATTCTTTGTTTAATTGGTCAGGGTCTGTCCTTGAATCATCAACATAGATTTGCGGCGATGTCTTGAACTCAACATTAACCCTGTTACCGCCACAGCTTAAAATTGTTAGCGGAAGCATTGAATATACTGTCATTAGTATCAATAGTTTGCAGATTCGCATAGAAAATCTCCAATTTTATTTACTTAGTTTTCACTTTTATGCTACAAGTTAAATTTACTTTCCAATAATTTTTTGTATATTTTCAGTTGAAGGGTTATTAATTACCCCCTTTTCTGTGATTATAGCAGTGATATTTTTCGCAGGCGTTACGTCAAATGCTGGATTAAAAACCTTGACCCCTTCCGGCGCTGTTCTTTTCCCGAATCCGCTTGTGACTTCTTCTGGCGAACGTTCTTCAATGGGAATCTCATTTCCTGATTTTATATTTAAATCGAAGGTTGAAACAGGCGCTGCAACATAGAATGGTATTCCATGTTCCTTTGCCAGAATTGATACGCCGTATGTGCCAATTTTGTTGGCTGTATCGCCGTTGGCGGCAATTCTGTCGGCCCCGACAATTACGCATTGAATCTTTCCAAGTTTCATTACATGTGCAGCCATGTTATCGCATATTAATGTAACGTCTATACCTGCATGTATTAGTTCCCATGCGGTTAATCTTGCACCTTGTAATAATGGACGTGTCTCATCTGAAAAGACCTTGAAACGTTTACCCTGTTCTTTTGCTTTAAACATCACGGCTAATGCAGTGCCATAGTCGGCAGTTGCCAGACCGCCGGCGTTACAATGCGTTAACACTCCGTTGCCATCCTTAATTAATGCCACCCCATTTTCTCCAATCTTTCTGCAAATTTCTTTATCTTCGTTTTGTATCTTTATTGCTTCTTTTAAGAGTATATCTTTTATTTCTTTAACTGGTTTATTTTTGTTTTCGGATGCAACGCGCTCCATGCGTGCCAGTCCCCAGAATAGATTTACTGCGGTGGGGCGCGAAGACCCAAGATAATCTTTGACACGCTTTAGTTCATTTAAAAATGTATTTATGTCGCTTGTGTTTATATTCTTAATACCGAGAACTATTCCCATAGTGCCCGCAATACCTATCGCTGGTGCGCCTCTGATCATTAATGTCTTAATTGCGTGCCAGATGCTTTTAATGTCTTCACAGTAAACATATTTTAGTTCAAGGGGAAGCAATGTTTGGTCAATTAATTTAATACGACCATTGATGTCTCCTTCCCATTCAATCGTTGGTAATGGCATCTCAACTCCTTTGTGATTATTACGAACCTAGTTCTTTTCTAATTTCTGCGTCCTTCCTCAATACTTCATCAGAAAGTTTCTTCTTAAACATAACAATTTTATCCCTTAAGTTTGTATCTGCGATGCTTATTATTTGAATGGCTAATAATGCGGCGTTAATGGCGCCAGATTTCCCAATGCTCATTGTGGATACAGGAACGCCTGAGGGCATCTGTACCATGGATAGAAGGGAATCCAATCCACCCAATCCTGATGTCTGCATTGGAACGCCAATAACGGGGATGGGCGTTAAACTTGCTATAATGCCAGCCAGATGTGCAGCGCCTCCAGCAGCAGCAATAATTACAGCATATTTTTTTTCTGCTTCTAATGCGTATGAGTGAGCTCTTTCAGGGGTGCGATGGGCTGAAATAATATTTAAATCAAAATCCACTTCAAATTCATTTAGTATGCTCATTGCTTCCTTCATTATTGGGAGGTCAGAGTTGCTACCCATTACAATTCCAATTTTTTTACTGTTCATTATTCACCTCATAATATTCTATGTTAACAAAGTATTATAGACTTGTGTAATAAAATCTGGGAAGAATGCTGATAAGCTGCTTTTTGCATGTTTTGTCTGTTTTCTGAGGCGATTAAGGTTGGGAATCTTATGTGGCTTTTTTAATAAGTGGAGCATAGTAGCCGATACATTGACGTTTCCGTGATTAGTTACCATATTTTCGTTTACTTCAACGTCTTCATTTACTCCGTCAGAAATTGAGCGTATTACAATAAATGGAATCCCCATCATATTTGCCTGTTCAGCTATTGTATATGATTCCATATCTATGGCTATTGCTGAGGTGGCGTCCCCAATTTGTTTTTTAGTTGATGATTGAGCGATTATATTATTAACTGTGAGGATATCGCCGCAATGCGCTTTGATGTTCGCAGTACTGCTTTGTTTAATGGCTAAGTCAACGAATGGTCTGTCGCAAGTAAGAGTTGATTCAATTTTAATGTCTCTTCCAAATGTTTCTTGAGATGAATATAGTACGTGTTTGCCAATAACTAGATCACCGATTTCTATTGTTTGTTTAACGCTGCCCGCAAAACCGGATGAAACCATTAATTGTACCCTGAGATGTTTTGATAAATATTTGATAACTTCAGGCGCATTTTTGCCCATGCCTGTTTGAACTAAGGTTAGTGGAAAACCGCAAAATTCAGATTGATATACTAAGGCGTTGGCATGCCGAGTCTTTTTTATGATATTTACTTTTGGTTTCAGGCATGAAATTTCCTGACTCAGTGCAAAGAAAATGGTAATCATAAAGGTTTTTGTTTCTGTAGTTTGATGTTAAGATTGCTCATGATGTGATATTTTTAATTCTTTAATATATTTTAAATTATTACGTGTTGTATAGTTTCCTTATACTGTTCCAAGACTTGTATAAATGGAATCAAATTTAATTATAATTTTCAATACAAATATAGTTTTACCATGAAAACAGACTCAATCTTTTGGGAAGGGCTATCTATTAAACGTATTGCATTATATATTATGATGGTTTGTTATGTAAAACTTTTTATAAATCTGTTATTCTCATCTTGGATTTTAGCAGTACTGCTTTTGAGTCAAATGGTTAGGTGATTTTATTTTTCATAGTTACTAATAAATAGTCCTTGACTGATTTTTGTAAATGATATAGCATTTTTACCTTAAATGTAATTTTTAAAGTACGATAGCAATTTGCTTGTGCATAAATGTAGTTTTATATAAATGAGAATATCTTTATCATTAAGCGCATCTTTGATTAAATATTTAATAAAGAACAAATTATTAGCCATAAAAAGGTTCCCATTAGTGTTGATGTTGGAAGTTACACATACATGTAATCTCGCATGTGAAGGTTGCGGACGTATTAGAGAATACAAGGAAACAATGAAAGAGATGTTGAGCACTGAAGAGTGTCTTCAAGCAATAGAGAAATGTCCAGCGCCTGTTGTTACTGTTACGGGCGGTGAACCGCTTATGCATCCTGAAATTGACAGGATTATTAATGGCATCATAAATAGAAAACGTCACGTATATTTGTGCACAAATGGTTTGTTGTTGGTTAACGCAATAAAGAAATTAAAACCCAGCAAATATTTTAATGTTAATGTTCACATTGATGGTCTTGAAAAGACTCACGATGCAATTGCAGGGAAGGGGGTTTTTGAGCGTGCAACTGATGCTATCAGGGAGGCAAAACGCGCTGGATTCAGGGTATGCACCAATACTACCATTTATAAGAATACTACAGAAGATGAATTGGAAGAACTTTTTTCGTTTCTTGAAGGTTTAGGGGTGGATGGGATGCTGGTATCGCCCGGTTTTAGTTTTGAACATAATAAGAATGGGATGTTCCTTTGCAGGAAAGAGGTGGAAGAAAGATTTGGTTTTATTTACGGGATTTCAAGTAGATATAAAATATTAAATTCTCCCTTGTATTTGAAGTTTTTGAAAGGTGAGAGACATTTAAGGTGTACGCCGTGGGGAAATCCAACGCGGAACTATATGGGCTGGAAAAGCCCGTGTTATCTCATTACTGATGCGCATTATAAGACTTTTAGCGAGTATATGGAGAATACAGACTGGAAACGGTATCAGGAAGGTGGCGACCCGCGTTGCAAAGACTGTATGATGCACTGCGGTTTTGAACCAACGGTGGTGCTGGAAGGCGGGAAGCGGCTTTCGGATATCGTGGAGATGGCAAGGTGGAGTCTCCGTTGAAATGTTTTTGGGCGTATTAATATAAGACGTAAAAAGTGAATTTTAAAATTTTGGGATTAATTTGAATCAATAGATTAGAAGTTTAATATAGTATTACAATTTTTGTATAAGATTGCGGTATTTACCCAGCGCATACAGTGGGAAGTAATTTCGATACATATGGTACTTTAAGTAAAAAACCTTTGGGAATCCAGTTGCAGTAAATTCGTTTTCATCCCAGCTTCCATCTTCATTTTGTTTAGTTAGTAAAAATTCTATGCCTCTTTTTACGGTGTTAGAGCTTACCTCGCCCGCATAGAATAATGCCATGAGCGCCCATGCCGTTTGTGATGAAGTGCTGTTGCCAACCGCTCTGAGTGAAGGGTCATCGTATGATTTTATAGTTTCACCCCATCCGCCATCTGCATTTTGTACACTTTTTAACCATTCAGCGGCCTTTTTGATATAAGGTTCGTTTGCATTCTCACCAACAGAAGTGAGTCCAGAAAGCACTGACCACGTGCCGTAAATATAGTTGGCGCCCCAGCGTCCAAACCATGAACCATCTCTTTCCTGTTCTTTCTTTAATAATTCAATTGCCTTTTTAACGTTTTTATATGTCCTACTGAAACCAATACATCCTAAGAAATCAATACATCTAGCTGTTACATCGCTTGTACTCTGGTCTAATAATGCATTAAAATCAGCAAAAGGTATATAGTTCAAAAGAGTTTTGTTGTTGTTGCGATCAAATGCCCCCCAGCCACCATCGTCGCATTGCATGGCTTGAATCCATCTTAAACCGCGCAAGAATGCCTTTTCTTTATTTGAGCTTTCAGGTAACGATACACGTTGCAGTGCCATAAGTACTGCGGCGCTATCGTCTGTATCAGGAAAAAATTCATTTGCATACTGGAAATACCATCCACTCGGTTCTTCAACCTTACATTTCAGTGCCCAATCTCCAAAATTGCGTACCTCTTTGCTGATTAACCATTGCCCGGCTTTTTGTAAGGCTGGATGGGTACTCGGTATTCCGGATTCGTGAAGGGCGATAACTGCCCATGCCGTATCCCAAACAGGCGATACGCAAGGTTGTAAATAGAGTGTGTCTCCTTCATAAACTACAAGAGCTTCGACCGCTTTTAGCTGGCTTAACATTGCAGGATGGTCATCCGGATAGCCTAGACATTTCATTGCAAATATGGAGTTAATAATTGAGGGCCATATAGCGCCTGTTCCACCCGATTTTTCCATATGTTCCAGCATCCATTTTTCAGCTCTTTTAAGCGCTATTTTTCTGATGAATTTAATAGGATGCTGTTCGTATCTTCTGAATATACTATCGGCATCAATAAAGAAATTACGCCACGAAAACAAAGAATCATCCCTTTTAATTCGGTAAAATACCTTATCACGGGGTATGAGATAGAGTTCCTGAATCAGGTCGTCTCCCACTGGGATACGTGGTTTTCTATCAATAGCAATAGATAATGGTACAACAATGCATCTTGACCAGTAAGACATTTCGTAAATACTGAAGTAGAAACCTGGCGGGAAGAGGATCATTTCTGCAGGAATGGCAGGTACAGCTCGCCAATCAACCTGTCCAAACATTGCAAGATAAATCTTCGTAAAGCAATTGGTTTTCATTATTCCGCCCATATCCAGGATACATTTTTTAGCCTTTTGCATGAATGGTTCGTTGGCGGAATATCCAGCTAATTTTAGGGCAAAATAGGCCTTAACAGAGGCACTTATTTCGCTTGGACCTCCATAATAAATATTCCATCCACCGTCGGGTAGTTGATGTCCGAGAATTAAGTTTGCAGCTTTTTGTTGTTTTTCTTTGTCTACCTTTCCAAGGAAATGCATCAACATAATATAGTCTGATGTCACGGTGGTGTCTGCTTCCAGAATTCCAACCCAATGCCCATCAGATTCGCTTTGTTCTCCTAAAATGTATTGTTGCGCTCTGCTTATTGCGATATCTATTTGAGTTTTTGATTCCAAGGTAGTGCTGGGCGAATTATCAAGCGATAGACTTTCGAATCTTAAACCGCTTTTTGGTAATTCAGGAACGGGACGCTTACCGTTCCCGTTTCCATTGAATTTATAAAAGTTTATCTCTAATCGTTGAAGAAAGTTAGTAAAAAAATTTCTCATGCTTAAGAATCCTCAACTAGTTATTTGTAAATAATATTGTCATTAGCTTAAAGGTAACTGATTGTAATAAAGTGATAACGAAAGATAAAAGGTGCGTGACTATATATTATTTTGTTCTTATAATTCGTTCATTAAGTTTTTAAACGTAACCAAGTTATGTAAATAACCAAGAATACAAATAACAAATTTATATTTTGTTTTCAAGTAAAACTTGCCTTATTAACAGGCTTTTTATATTATTTGAAAGTTAAAATTGTTAAGAATCGGAAGGTAACAATTATAATTGAGGTGATTTTTATGGAATCATTTCTACTTGCGTTGCTCACAGCCTTTATCTGGGGGTTTGTACCATTTTTGGAAAAGGTAGGTTTGTCATCCGTTGAACCCACGTCTGCATATTTAGTAAGATGTTCAGGCGTTATAATGGGCGCGTTGATTACTATGTATTTTTATAGTCCGTTCTCTTCTATTGCTAAAATGGATTTTAAATCTATTTTTTTCCTTGTGCTTGCAGGTATTCTGGCAGGATTTGTAGCGCAATTGATATTTTATAAAGCACTTAAGACAGGTGAAATCTCCAAAATCATCCCTATAACAAGTTGTTATCCGCTGTTTACATTTATTTTAGGTTGGGTTTTTCTTGGAGAGGAAGTTACCATAAATAAAGTAATAGGTATTTTGTTAATTCTGGGCGGTATATTTCTTTTAAAATAATAATTATTGTATGACACTACTTGTTTACGATGATATTTTTTTAAAACACGATACCGGATACGGTCATCCTGAGAATTTTAGAAGGGTTGAGAACACAGTAAGTCATCTTAAAGCAAGTGGATTGTGGGAAACCCTGAAGATTATAAAGCCACAAGCCGCTTCTATAGAAGAAATTGGATTGGTTCATTCACAAGCTTATATTAAAACTGTGAAGAAAATAGCAGATGAAGGCGGTGGCTGGCTAGATGGTGATACAATAGTTTCCACAGCGTCATATGAGGCGGCTGTTTATGCGGCTGGCGCGCCTCTTACAGCTATAGACTTGATTATGAAAGGTGATGATAGAAATGCTTTTTGTCTTGTACGCCCTCCAGGGCATCATGCAATAGCTACTAGAGGAATGGGATTTTGCCTTTTTAATAATGTGGCAATTGCAGCAAAATACATTCAATGGAAGCATCAACTTAAAAAGATTTTCATAGTAGATTGGGATGTTCACCATGGTAATGGTACGCAAGATATCTTTTATAATGACCCGGCGGTATTATTTTTTTCTATACACAGATATCCATTTTATCCAGGTTCAGGCAGAAAGGAAGAAGTCGGGGAGGGACACGGTGTGGGATTTACTATCAATGTGCCTCTTCCGGCAGATATAAAATCTGAAGAGTATATAAATTTGTTTAGAAAAGTGCTGGAAGAAAAAGTAAAACAATTTGTTCCTGAATTTATTATTATTTCTGCGGGTTTTGATACATATAAGAGAGACCCGATAGGTGGATTAAATTTGGAAATAGAAGACTTTAAAACCTTGACTGAGATTGTTGTAGAATCTGCGGAAGCTTACTGCAATGGCAGGGTTGTGTCATGCCTTGAAGGGGGATACAATCTGTCAGACTTACCGCTGTGCATTGAATCTCACACCAAGGCATTGCTCATGGAAAACTAGCCTTTTTGTTTTGTTGTTTTTAATTGATTAAGTTTCTTTGTTAAGCGCGATTTCCTCCTGCTTGCTGTGTTCTTGTGCAAAATGCCCTTTGTAGCGCTTTTGTCCAGTTTTTGAACTGTAAGCTGTAATTCTTTCTCTGCTACCCGTACATTTCCTTCTTTTACTGAACCTAAAAATTTTTTAATTTGTGTTCTTAAGGAAGTTTTAAATGCTCTATTCCTTGAATTACGCTTTATATTTTGCCTGAGCCTTTTTTTGGCAGATTTCATTGTTGGCATTTAACGACTCCTTTAACAAATAGTTATAATAAATTTTAAGAAGTGTATAATTTATTTAATATATATGTTAAAGTCAATAAGAAAAATGAAAGAATCTTGCATTTTCTATTCTTTTTTATTAACATTCTGAAATAATTATTTTTTTGGTTTTTGAGATATTAAGATGAATATTATTGTGTATCCACATCCGGCACTTCGTCAAAAAGCAAAGCCTTTGGCTAACATCAACAAAGAAGTGTACAGTAGAGTTGATAAAATGATGGAATTAATGCATCAGGCTAATGGTAT
>MHYY01000101.1 GCA_001830285.1 Planctomycetes bacterium RIFCSPLOWO2_12_38_17
CAGTAGCATCGCCTGTTTCAAAATCGCCATTCTTGAGTAATTCTGCGGCGGTTAAAGACTGCAATGCGGCAAACAGGCTTAAAAATATGATAAGTACAATTTTTTTCATAAATGCATTTTACACTGAACAGCCTGAAATTTCAAACTGTAGTTTTTGATTGTAAGGGTTGGGTTGGAATTTACTTTAATAACGTCTTTTATATATTATGGAATTCTTATCCAGAAATTCTCAATAAAAATGGAAACCAGGAGAAAAAATATACCTGCTATTGTAGGATAAATAAAGAGATCCCTCTTTTTTGTTATAGGTTCGATAACAATCTTGTCCTTTTCGATTTTATCTATTTCGTCGTAAAATCTGGCGACCTCATCAAAGTTTTCTGCATGGTAATACCTTCCGCCTGTTGATTCAACCGCCTTCTGCAATTTCAAAATATGCTGGGCGGCAACTTCCGGGTCTACACCGGTGACGTCCGACGCCTTAACTGCCACCACATACGTCTTTATTCCCATCCGCTTCAATAATCGTAACGGTCTTGCAGGATCAATGCCGATATTATAAATCCCATCTGTAAAGAGGATGATGAGTTTATTTTTAAGGACGTTCCTTTTTTCCATTTCTTTTGCGAAATTAATGGCATAATCAGCAAGGTACTCCTTATTAATGCCGTCCCTTAATTCTTTTATGGTAAACTTCTTTCCCATCTCTTTTTCAAACAAGGATGCAACGGACGTGAAGAGTCCCTCGCCGATGGAGGTTTGATAACCTACCTGAGACGCTTGTATGCGTTCAAGCGACCTTTCAAGCAACTGGGTCTCCATCGTGGGCATGACGATGAGCGCGGCGTCTGTACCGAATATTGTTATGCCCAGCAGGTCGTTGGGGCGTTTTTTTATGAAGTCGCCAACAATCTTTTTTATGGTTTCGATGGCTGTTCCTGTCATGCTAAAAGATGTATCAATGGAAAGGATAATTTCCCGTCCCCGCAATGCCGTTTCCTCTGTGTAATATCTTGTTTGCGGATGGGCAATAGCAATGATGGAGAATAATACAGCGCCAAAAAATAACGGTTTTGGCGCATGGAATAGGGCTTTTTTAACACCCTCCGCTTCTTTTACGTGATACAGGCTGGAATAACCAACAAACTTTCCACCCCTCCAGAAAAGGAACAGTAGTCCGAAGGGGATTAATAGCAAAAGCAGCCACGGGTTTGCGAATGTCATGTATGCCTACCTGATTTAAGGAAAGTCTGAACTTATTCAATTTAAGGAATTCCAAATTCTAAATTCCTGACTTCAGTCTATTGTGCCATTTTAGTTGGCGTGTGACCCATGTTACGCAACTACCAATTCTTGTTCGTTCTGAATAATAATTCTTGGATTTGGGTTTAATGGAGGAATTGGAAGCCCTTGTTTTTTTAATAAATTAATATGCTCTACCATTCCCCACTTTGCTTTGTACAGGCAATCCTCTATTGAATGTCCAATACCTGTAAAGCCTGGCAAATCTGGAGAGTAAAATCCAAAATAGTCAGGTTCCTCTGTTGCCTCAATTATCAATGAGTATTGCAATTCTATCATTTTAATCACCTCCTATTATCTTATTTCTTTATACCTGCATCCTTTAAAATAGCGTGACATGTACCTTTAGGAACTTCTTTTGAACCATGGTAATCAACTCGAACCAAATTATGCCAGCCCAGCTTACCATAATACCTTATAAAGCCTTTTTCTTTGACGATTCTGAAGTCATTTTCTTCCAATAATCTTACCAGTTCGCTGAATTTCATCTATTTAAATCGAAATCCTAAAGGCTCAAACGAATTTATAACCATTTGCTTTGGTGCATCAACGGGGAATTTAGACATTGATACTACACTCTCATTTCTGCAACAAAGGCTTCAAGGATAGGAGGTTCAATCTCAAGGACATCTTCCCCGAAAGTCTCCATGTGGAACCGTATTGCAGATTTTACATCTGAAAGCGCCTCTTCGTATGTATCTCCCTCCCCGACTACAACACCTTTAAGCCCCAGAGGATAGGCTACATAGCCGTCCGGGTGTTTTTCAACTATAATTTTACATTGCCTCATACACTAACAGGCCTCTCTCCTTGATTCTTAAAAGAATAATATTGCATTCCTATTTACAATGGTCGTTTTCTAAGAAAAACAAATATTATATTTTTCCATCAATCAACAGACATAATTGCAATCAAAAAGTTCAATACGTTTGCCGCTCACAAATTCTCGACAGTCCCTTGAAAAATCACCACTCGTTATTAGCACGCCCTTTGTAATATTAGGCTGGTCATGAATTACGCCATATAATGCCCTTGCATGTTCAACGCCTACTGTTTCTTTAGGATAGCGCTTGCAATGTGTTGGCAAATTATTTTACTAAAACCTTCTTTTTTGTTTTAACATATTTACCATTTTTCTCCATTACCATTGTTAATTGTTTATCGTGTCCATTTTTACTTCTTTCAAGATAGTCGGTCAATTTTTTTGTCGGTTGCTCAACACCAATTCTTGCCT
Organism: Planctomycetes bacterium RIFCSPLOWO2_12_38_17; assembly: GCA_001830285.1. Classification (GTDB taxonomy): domain Bacteria; phylum Planctomycetota; class Brocadiia; order Brocadiales; family Brocadiaceae; genus PLOWO2-12-38-17. The sequence goes on from MHYY01000101.1 coordinate 2,537, forward strand.
TTGCTATTTCAAAATATTCTTTGTTAATCTCGTAACCTATAAAATTTCTTTTCAGTCGTTTTGCAACTACTCCGGTTGTCCCGCTTCCCATAAACGGGTCTAAAACCGTGTGTTCTTCTTTGCTTGCAATTAATAAAATTCTTTCTAAAAGTGTTTCGGGTTTTTCTGTTGGATGTTTTGTTTTGTGCCTCTCTGCATTTATTTCCCACAAGTTTTTCATTTGCTTGCCACCGTTGAGTTTCTTTGCAGTTTCATAATCAAAGAAATATTTTTTTGTTTTACTTGCAACCCAAATTAATTCTGTTGAAGGTGCAAGGCGGTTAGTTGATAAAAGAGGTGTGGCATTTCGTTTAAACCATATAACATCATTGAGAATCCAAAGTCCTAATTTTTTTAGGACTACACCGACTGAAGGATGATTATGAAGCGTTCCACTTATCCAAAGTGTTCCAGTATCTGACAAAACACGAACACATTCTTTTATCCATTCTTCGTTAAATTTGTGAATGTCAATTATTATGTCCCAACTACCTTTATTGAGTTTGGCTACTTTGCCGTTTTGGGTTGTCAAATAACCCTCTCCCGAAAGGTTATAAGGTGGGTCAGCAAAGATTAAATCAATGCTTTGGGGTTTTTCTTTAGATTTCTTTTGTTTTCTGCGTAACGCAAATCAATGATTCAGACCAGAACACATTTCACATTGATAATATTTTTTGCCACCAACTTTACTATAGTATCTGAAAGATTTATTACCACAATAACAGCAACCATTTTGTGGATTAAAGGAATAACATCTCGGTTTATTGATTAATTGTGGGACAAATACTATAAGTCCTTTTATATTTCTTTCAATCAATTTATCTGCCTTCATAGTTAAACCCTTTTTCAGTTAAAGTATAATTTCCCTTTGAAGAACGAACAAATAAAAACATATTTTGTGGATGAGTGCTATCTTTCTCATTTCTGTTTAGTTCTCCTCTTATTGAATTTCTAAAAGTGTCCATTTTGAATTTATAATTATTCTCTTGTACCGCTTTCTCTGATTCTTCATAAAGGACATCTAATGGAACTTCTTTTATCCCTTCGGCAAGTTTTCTTTTTATTATGTTAATGATAATTCGCTTCAATGTTGGAACTGTGCCGGGAAGAACCAATTCTTCATTTCTTAATTCCTCAATTTTTTCTTTTAAATTTCTCTCAATCTTCTCACTAGATTTGTCAATTGTTTTCTTTACATCTGCATATCGCTCAATGTAATCTTTGTTGGGAATGAAAATTGAGTCGGTGAATTTTATCTCATTGTATATTGCATTTAGTTGAGAATAGTATTTCGGGTCAGCTTCTCTAAAAATTGAATTCACTTCAAAATTCTCTGATAAACCACCGCCAGTTAGATTTGATGAGCCAATGATAGATGTAAATTTAGGGACGTTCTTATTTTCATTGCTAAATAAATAAAATTTGGGATGAAAAATTAAGTCGTTGAAATTATCTCTTTTATCTCCAAAGCAAAAATAATTGAAACCCTTGTAAGCAGTTTTGATTTCATTCAGTGTAACTAATGCTTGATAATCGGTGGTTTTGAAATCTAAACCAACAATAAATTCAATGTTTGCATTATTTTTTGTTAGTGCATAGTCCAAAGCACTTTGAATTCTTTCTATTCCAGTTTTTCGTAAAAATGCAACAGCAACTTTTACATCTTTACTTTCTAACAATTCACCTTTCAGCACATCTGCCAAAGGGTAATTTGTGTTTGATAATATTTGTATCCTTGTTTTCATTTTTTGATTAAGCTGCCATTCTCCAGTCAGCACCAAATTTATCGGTTGCTACTTTGAAATATTTTGTCAATCGGAAATAACGCATAATGTTATCTCCATACTCGTAGAAATTTTTTATCTGTTTTTCGGTTGGCTTTTTCGTCTGATAAAATATTTTCGCAAAATCCTTTACGAATTTGTCTTTGTTTTTTGCTTTACGGTATTCAAAAACTTTTTCAGTGTAATCGTCAATGAGTTTGTAATTGATTAGCGTAGAAACGAATAAACAAAACTCGGTTTGAGTCAAACCTCTTTTGTCACTTTTTTTATTGACTTTATTTATGAGACGCATTGTGGCAATAAGTGGCTGAACATCAAAGCCCAACTTTTCTGAAAAGTCATCGCTCCAAGGATTCGGAAATTGAAGTTTTAAAAGGGACTTGAAAAAGATGTAGCCAATGTCATAATCTCCAGCGATAAAACGATTCCCAAGTTCGGTGATAACTATTTTTCCTTCTCGTTCCCGTGCAATGCAAAAGCCAAGTTTGTTTAGCGGATTAACTGACTGCCTTCCTCTCATTGCGGGGTCTTGATAATTTTGATGGTAGAAAATTTCTTCCGCAACACCATAAGGCATTTCTAATTCGGGGTTGTCATAATACTCTTGAAATTTGGTAGGAATGTTTGTTGACTTGTAGAATTTATTTTGTATCAGTAAAATCTGATATTTTTCTTGATTGTCCGTATTGAAAGATTTTCCCTCTAAAAATTTTAGCACTTTTAGAAAATTTCTTATCCTTTCTGGATTTCTAACAGTTGTAGATATGCTCCAAGGTTTCATTTTTCAGTTATAAAATCTGTGTAAAAATACGATTATATTCTTCATTGTGGGTAGTTTTACATAACTTGTTCATAGACGTATTGCATATATATTACTTATTTTGTGGTATGCACGCAAGCATGAATACCACCCTATGAATAAAGCTGCAAATTTTCCTCTTAATTCTCAGCACCTGCTAGGATTAAAGAAATGTATTTAATCTGCAAACTGTTATAAGCAGGTCAGTGTTTAAGAAGCATTGAACCCGTTCGCTTTATTATATTTTCTATTCCCTGTAATATTTTATCAACCATTTCTTTCTTTATTTGCCTGCCGTACACAGCGGTATCAATTTGTTTTAATACAGTTCTGGCAGTAGTTGAAATTTCGTCTGTCAATCGTTTTTGCGTGTCATAATTAAAGAAATCCGTTGTTGTAACGGATTGGGCGATTTCATTTGGGATGCCGATGAGGGCGCCAAGGTACGTCCTTAATGCCCTGTCAATATTGTGTATGTTTTCTTTGTTTATCCGGTCTTCGTTTGTATATTTGAATGTTGTTATGAGATGTTGTAATCTTTCAAGGGCAACCCGTGGGGTTTCAGTTAGAGGTATTTGAGAAGGCGGCGTGATCCTGCCAGAAACGGAACGCAACGTAATTACACCAAGGAATAACAGCAATCCAATACCCAGCCCCAGCATTAAATAACCGTTTAAAAAAATATCCTTTTTCGAATAATACATCGGCCCTTTAAGTCCTTCTAATGGTACGTCAACTGCCTTTAAAAGGCTGTTTAATATAATGGGAATTGATGTAGTCTTAACCTCTTTTGTTTCGATTTGTGTATTATCCGTCTTTGTTGCGCCTTGTGATAATTGTGGTTGTGCATAATAAAGTATAATTAATTCAGGGATTTCGGGTGTCTTTTTCTTTCCGACTAATTCAAATAGTGAGAGTGTATAGTTAATCATTACCTTTTCTATATTTCCCTCTGTTTGTTTTTCTATATCCCTTTTTAGTATTTCAAAAGGGGAAAAATTTAACTTTTCGATGCTTTCCCATATTAGGTTCACATTCTTTTCATGTCGGATAGTAAGGGTATAATTAATTCTGTCGCCAATTGTTATAACGTCTTTATCAACTTTTCCATCAACAAGCATGGGTACTTTTTTGATTACAACGGGCGAAGAGGTTGCCTTACCCTCAGATTTATCAATCTCGTTTGTATATGACAATGAGAAAGAAGGTATAGAATGCAGTCCTTCCTTAACAGAAGCAGGCAGTGTTAGTGTATAGGTAATTACTAAATAGTCATGTTCATTATCAAATATCTGGCGTTCACCGATGGTTGCGCTTTCTATCCTGAAAGGAGAAAGGTCTATTTTATCCACGCCCTCAAAGTTGACTGTTACGCCTAATTTCCACATAACCTGAACGGTTAAATGTAATGTCTTACCTGTAATCAATCTGTAATCATCAATAAATGTCCAGATTTCGAGGGGTTTATCTGTAAGGATTAGTTCCTGTCCTCCTTCTGTTTCTTCTCCTGTTGTTTGCTGCTCCTGGACTTGGTGTTGTTCCTGTGCGTTTAAATATGCAGGGTGGATACCTGATAAAATGCTTATAATAAATAAGCTGGTGACAAATACATATTTCATCGTCTCCTTCTTTCTCCCCTCCTGATGCGTCTATCAAAAAACTCAGAGATTTTTTTGATACATACCTCTTCATTTTCGTCAGTTGATATAGCAAGATGATCTATATTAAGCTTCCTGAATAAACTAATGCATGGCTGTGGTTTGTTAAATGCAGTTGAAATTTCCAATGGTTTTACCTTGTTTGTTTCTATGTCCAAAGTAGTTAAATATCCCCTGGCGTATGGCAAATCCCTCTCTGCCTTGTCTGAAATAATTATGGGTATTACTTCATGTAAATAAGCAAGGATTTTGAATGATTGTTCGTAATTGTAAGGGGCAAAGAAATCCGACATGATAAATACAAGGGCAGTAGAGCGAATTTTTTCTATCAGGAATTTAAAAGCCTTATCCAGATCTGTGCCATTTCTTGTAGTCGGTTCAAGCAGAATATTTTTAATATTTTTCAGGGCTTCCTTTTCACCTGCTTTTGGCTGAATATAACCTTCTATTTTGTCTGTGAATGTAATGAAACCTATCTCATTGCCCGTTTTTGATGCCGCATAAACAAGGATAGAAAGAACCCTGGATTGAATATCCTCTTTTGTATTTATGAAAGAACCAAATTTTTCTGACCGACTTTTATCAACGAGGAATATGATAGTTACACGTTTATCAACCAGTTTCATGCGGACGTGCAACCTCCCCGTTTTTGCCGTTGTCTTCCAATCAACAGACCTAATGTCGTCACCCGGCTGGTATTGTCTGAGTTCATCCAATTCTAAACCGTGCGGGGCATTTAAATAGCTGGAAAATGTTCCATCGAACAGGTTGCCGATTAGTCGTTGCAAATAAAGTCTTATTCTCTTTTTCATCAGGCTTATTCCAGTCTAGGTATTTTTTGTAGTATCTTTTTTATAATACTGTCTGAATCAATACCCTGAGATTCAGCCTCATGTGTAAGTATAATTCTATGCCTTAAGGCAGGATAAGCCATTTTATGAACATGTTCAGGTAACACCATCTCATCTCCGTGTATAAAGGCATATACGCGTGATGCCTTAGCCAGCGCGATAGTTGCCCTTGGTGATGCGCCATACATAACAAGATTTTTAATATCACCATTACCTTCCTCAGGTCTTGTTGCCCTGACAATCCGCGCAATATATTTTACAATAGCCGAATCTTCGTTTAGGGGAAACCATTCAGCAATGGCGTGTCTTAAAGCAAGCACTTCTTTTGGCGTTAAAATGGTATCCAGGGTTGCATCCTCATCCCTGATCTGCCTTTTTGTAATTTCTCTTTCATTTGTATAAGTGGGATAGTGTACATTCAGTTTAAACATGAAACGGTCAATTTCAGCCTCTGGTAACAAATATGTACCAGAAATTTCTATGGGATTTTGTGTTGCCAGTACAAGGAATAATTTTTCTAACTGGTAAGTTTCTCTGCCAATAGTTACTTGTTTTTCCTGCATTGCCTCGAGAAGGGCGCTTTGAACCTTTGCAGGCGCCCGGTTTATTTCGTCTGCAAGTAATAAATTTGTGAAAACCGGTCCTTTTTGAATTCTGCTTTTTCTTGTTTCCGGATCCCACATTTCAAAACCTGTTATATCACCTGGAATAAGGTCTGGTGTGAATTGTACCCGCTGAAATTTTGCGTCCAGTACACGGGCAACTGTTTTTACTGTAATAGTTTTTCCAAGCCCTGGATATCCTTCTAATAAAATATGTCCGTCAGAAATAAGTGCGACGATTATGCTTTCTATCATCTCCTCCTGACCAACGATGACCTTACTTACCTCTTTTTTTATCTTTTCGACTTTAACATTAATTATGTTTTCGTCCTTTGTTTTTGGCTGTTGTCTCACAATTTTATTAACCCCCATTTCGTGTGACGACCACATTAATAATAGTGTGACAAAATATCAAAAAAATTTTCAATGTGGCTGGTTTCATCCATAATATTAATTAAATTGCATTAAATATAAATAGCAGTTTGTGAAAATTTTGAAGAACTAAGGGTTAAGAAATAATATTATCAAGCCTTTTGCTGTGAGAAATTAACTTCTACACTTAAATAAAATTTTATCTTTAATATTACTCAAAACAGTCTTTTAAAGAGCACTTAAATCTTTAAATAAAAATTATATACTTTGCTTTTTACCTTTACAAACAAAATAAAAATCCATGTATTTTATATACTGAAATTTATGTATATCAGGGCAAAGGCATTAAAGCTTAAATTTTTACGCAATTGGCATATCTTGTGCTATAAAATACTATTAAGGTGTTTGTTTCTTAAAAAAATATATTGACAGTATATTTGAAAATGTGTATAAACTTGATTTCCAGGGTCTTAAATATAGGCATAAATTTTAGTTTGGTGAACATATTCAATAAGAAAGGGGTTTGAAAATGTCATTTTCAAAGCCAAATGCATCGGTGGCGACTCGTACGAAAAACAGGACGCCTAATGACAGAACACAAGCAAGCGGTATGTGTTCGGTCTGTGTGGATGAATGTCCTGGTTATTGCGAGATTGGTAAGTCGGCTTTCAGGGCATCTGAAAATTTATATCCACAACCTTTTGGTACAATTACAGCAGGGGCAGACAAGGAATATCCTGTAGATTTTTCTCATTTAAATGTTATGGGTTCTGCGGTAGGGGCTGTGGGAATAGAGGCTGATAGCGACAAGGCAATTTTTGAAAATGTGAATATAGAAACGAGATTAGGCAGGGATAAAGGTATTAAGTTAAAACTGCCAATTGTTATTCCGGGTTTAGGTTCAACAAGGGTTGCAAAGACACATTGGGACGGATTAGCAATAGGTTCAGCCATTTCAGGCACATCTTTAACAATTGGTGAAAACGTTGGCGGAATGGACCCAAATTCTCAAATTGAAAATGGGAAAATTACCTATTGTCCTGACATAGAATATCGTGTAAAGACTTTCCAAGAATGGCAAAGTGACGGTTATGGCTTAATTGTAATGCAGGAAAATGTTGAGGATTCAAGGCTGGGCGTCCTTGAGTACGGTATAAACAAATTAGGAGTTCAAGCAGTAGAATTGAAATGGGGGCAAGGTGCAAAGGATATTGGCGGCGAAGTTAAGATTGATAATCTGGATAAGGCAAGGATGTTAAGAGACCGCGGTTACATTGTTTTGCCAGATCCTTACGATGGGAATGTATCAACACTTTTTGGAAAGGCATTTAAGGAATTTGAGAGACATTCCAGAATTGGAATGGTTAATGAGGAAGGTTTCGTAAAGAGGGTTGAAGAGTTAAGAAAAGCAGGCGCTAAATATGTATTTTTAAAGACAGGTGCTTATAGACCAGCTGACCTTGCAAGGGCGGTACGTTATTGTTCTGTTGCAGGTGTTGATGTTCTGACAGTTGACGGCGCTGGCGGCGGTACCGGCATGAGTCCATGGCACATGATGAACGAATGGGGGGTACCAACTTTATATATTGCAGCTCTTACCTATAATTATGTACATAAACTGGCATCTAGAGGTCAGTATGTTCCTGATATTATACTTGCCGGTGGTTTTGCTTTTGAGGATGATATTTTTAAAGCTATAGCGCTTGGCGCGCCATATGTCAAGGCAGTCGGAATGGCTCGTTCACCGCTGTGTGCGGCGCATGTTGGAAAATTAATTGGTGAGCAATTAAAGAATAACAATATTGATAAAACTATCGAACCCTATGGGAAGACAATGGATGAAATTTTTGTGCTGGCAGCCAAGGCAAAGAGATTATTTGGTTCAAATGGAAAGGAAGTGCCGCCTGGGGCGATAGGTGTGTATTCATATTATCAGCGTCTATCTCAGGGATTACGTCAATTAATGTGCGGTTCAAGGAAATTTGCGTTAGAGTACATGACGAGAAACGATATTACAGCATTAACTAAGGAGGCTGCTGAGGTGACAGGTATAAAATATATAATGGATATAGATATGGAAGAGGCTGAACAGATACTCACAGGTAAGGGAAAAGCCGTTTCGAAAACAGCTAAAGCTGTTGTTAAGCAGAAAGTGAAGCCAAAGATAAAGGCAAAGGTAAAGGTAAAGGCAAAGGTATCTCCACCAAAGCCTAAAGCAAAGAAAAAGAAGTAGAATAAAATTAGTAACTCAATAAAAGGTTTTAAAATCCGGTAAATAGATACAGGGGTTTTTCAATATCACAGTATATTGGAAACCCCTTTTTTATTTGATGAATTTTATCTTTTAAAGTTAAAAAATGAAGATTGCGTTAGTGGTGTTTCAGTTTATAAGGGAAAAGGGGGGAGTAGAAGGATATGCATATAGCTTATCCAGTCAGCTATTAAGGCTTGGACATGACGTTCACATTTTTGCGCATAGATATTCCAGGAATACTCCATCCATTGTTTCAGACATAAACAACGAATTAACCTTTCACCATGTACCTGCTATAACTTTCTGGTCTCCTTTAAAATATTGGACATTTGCCATAAATGCGCCAAAAATTATTAATAAAAGTGGAATAAGATTTGACATTGTTCATGGCTTAACGCATACATTGTTTCAGGATATATACCGCGTCGGAGGAGGGTGTCACTGGGATTATATGATGCATACGTATCCAATAATGAGATTTCCTTTATGCAGGATTTTTATGTGCCTTAATCCAAGGCATTTTAGCATACTCCTGCTGGAAAGGCTTATGTTTAAAAAGAGACTTTATAGACAGGTTACATGTATTTCTGAACAGTGTAAGGAAGAGATAGTTCAACATTATGGATTATCTGTAAATGATATAGAAATAATATACAATTGCGTAGATACAGAAATTTTTACTCCGCAAAACAAACTAAAGTACAGAACTTCTACAAGAGTTAAGTATAATATCGAAGACGATGCAATCCTTTTGATTTTTGTTGGTTCTGGTTTCAAGAGAAAAGGTCTGAGACATATTATAGATGCTTTACCATTAATAGATAGGGGCAAAAATATAAAACTGCTGGTTGCTGGAAATGGGAATGTGCGGTTTTATCAGAGACTTGCAAAAGAAAAAGGTGTTTCTGATAGGATAATTTTTGCCGGCGTATCAAGAGAGATACATGAGATATATGCCGCTGGTGATATCTTTGTTTTTCCAAGTGAATATGATGCCTTTGGAACAGCGTGCCTTGAGGCAATGGCATCGGGGCTTCCTGTTATTGTTAGCAGTGCCAGCGGGGCTTCAGAGATTATTTCGCATGGCAAGGATGGCTTTGTTATTAATCACCCCATAAATTCGGTCGAAATAGCGAATTTTATTAATATCCTTTTAGAAAAAGAAGTAAGAGAACAAATGGGTAATGCCGCAAGACATACGTCTGAAATTTATTCCATAGATGCTAATGTTAAAAGAATACTTCGTATATATCAAAAAGTGTTAGCTCTTAAATCTTGAACATCTTTTAATAAATCGGTTCCAATGCGAGTTAAGACCTGTAATTACTTTATAAATAATACAAGGTGGGTTGTAAAATCCATAACACTGGATAGATTGAAGGGAATAATAGATTCATATACAGGTAATAATTGCGAGGTAATACATAATGGGTATTTTAAAAAGGTAGTAAAGTGTAACTACGAGCATGAGTCTTTTTATGTAAAGCAATATACAGTTAGAAATGTTATGGATGCCATTAAATCTGTGTTTTCAATTTCAAAGGCGCAGAAAGAATGGAATCATGCTTATAATCTGCTGGGATACAATCTACTTACAGCAGAACCTATTGCTTATGGTGAGAAAAGGCGATTCGGACTGCTTAAAGATTGTTATATAATTTTGAAGGCAGTACAAGATTGTATATCATTAAAGAGGGTTTTATTAAACAGTAGTATTCATGAATGTACAGGTGAGCATGAGAAATACAAAAAAAGTACATTGCTCAAAGGCCTTATTTCTTTCATTAGGGAAATGCACGATTATGGAGTTTTCCATGGGGAACTTCATGCTGAAAATATTCTTGTTGATTCAAGGAATTTAACACTGTTTTATCTGATAGACCTTGGACGCATGAAATTCAGAAATAAAGGGGCATTGTCGCAAGCATGGAGGATTAGGGAAATATCTAGATTATTGTATTCTATTATAGACGTGTGTACAGATGAAGAAATAACGGACATGATAAAAAATTATATACGCCAAACGTCGTTGTTTAAAAGAGAGGAAAAGTTTCAAAAGACGGTTATGGGCAAGATTTACAGAATTAAACACCGGTTGTGGTATAGCAGGTCAAAAAAATGTTTAAGGACTAATAATGTGTTTAAGATTGTAAAGCATCATAATTACAAAATAAACATGAGAAATGAGTGGGATGTTAATAATTTGGTTGGACTGGTCAACAGACATACCGTTTTATTAAAAGAGAATCTTGGTAATATTATAAAGATATCGCCGAAAGTTGGAATTACACGTATTCAATTTCCTTTTGAAGATATGCTTGGTGTATGTATAAAGGAGTATAAATATCCATCTGTATTTAAAAGATTCCTGTATTCTTTCTTTAATTCTCCTGCCAGGAAGGCATGGTTTTCTGCGCATGGTTTGATGGCTTTAAAATTTTTGACGCCAAAACAATATGCACTTATTGAAGAAAGAGTGTCTGTTAAACTGAAGAGAAGCTTTATCGTTATGGAGGATATTTCTAATTATTTACCATGTAATAAATATATTGATGAAATGTTTAAAAGTTTTCATGATAAAATTATTATCAAAAAAAAGCGGAATTTTATTTCCTGTCTGGCTGTATCGTTCAGGCGATTACACGATACCGGTGTTTACCATCATGATTTAAAGGCAAATAATATTATGGTTGAAGAGTTGCATAATAAGTGGAACTTTTATTATTTGGATTTGGATCGAATATATTTCGGTAAAGAAGTTTCTATTGAGAAGAAGATTAAAAATCTGTCACAAATAAACGCATCATTGTCTAATATCATTACATATACTGATAGATTGAGATTTTACTTAATTTATGCGAATATAAAAGCTCTTGATATTGGAAATAAACTGGTATTGAGAACGATCGTTAGGGCAAGTATCAAGCGAAAACATGTATGGAACCCGGGTGTTTTAGGAAGGTAGTGGTATTTGATAGGAAAAAGCAACAGATTCCCGGAAGGTTAAAATTTTTTTGAACCGTTTTTTAAAATGAAGAAGGTTTATTTCCTTATACAGGAATGGGAACATCCTGCAAGCAGATACAGGGTGTTGCAATACATTCCATTCTTGAAAGAATCACAGATAGAGGCAAAGGTTGCAATCTTTCCGGACTCTTTTTTTAAATGGATGATACTTTTCTCAGAGATTCAGCACTGTGACACATTGTTTGTCCAGAAAAAGAGATTATGGCACTGGCAACTCTGGTATCTTAGGAGGAAACGTATAAGGATTATATACGATTTCGATGATGCCGTTATGTTCAAAAGTCCTGTTGATGGAGGTGGTCGTTCTTTTAAAAGGCAATGGACATTTGCCAGAATGGTAAAATATAGCGATTATGTTATAGCTGGAAACCGGTATTTGAAGTCGAAGGCTATGGTTTATAATAAGCATAATGTAATAATAATACCCACCTCAATTGATACAGATAAATACACAATAAAGGATTACAGTAAAAGCAAAGAAAAGGTTACAATTGGTTGGATAGGAAGTAAATCTTCGTTGCCATTCTTAAAGGAGTTGATTCCAGCTTTTGATCAACTAGCGGGTGAGTATAATTTTGTAGAATTAAAAATTATTTGCAACGATTTTTTTGAGTGTAAGAAGATGCCCGTTATTAAAAAAATTTGGTCTCTGGAAGATGAAAATCCGGATTTACAAGATATTGATATTGGCCTTGCACCATTGCCAGATCATGAATGGACAAAGGGTAAATGCGCAACCAAGTTGTTGCAATACATGGCTGTAGGGATTCCTGTTATATGTTCTCCAGTGGGTGTGCACAACGAAATTATAAAAGAGGGTATTAACGGCTTTCTTGCAGCTTCAATAAAGGAATGGACAGAAAAGATAGACTTGCTTATAAAGAACAAAACGCTTCGAAAAGCTATAGGGCTTGAGGGGAAAAAGACTTTAGAGTCCTCTTTTTCACTCAAGGCGAATATACCAATATTTATAAATGTCATAAATGGAACGTAACAGCATGTCTGATTATTCACCTCTCGTAAGTATCGTATTACCCACTTATAATTGTGCTGAATATTTACCGTGTTCAATCGGTTCAATTTTAGCACAAACTTATAATTCGTATGAAACTATCGTAATAGATGATGGTTCTATAGATAATACAAAAGAAGTTTTAAGTCCATTTATGCAGAAAATAAAATATATCAACCTTGGGAAGAATAAGGGATTGTCCACGGTACGAAATGTTGGCATTCAAGCAGCACAAGGTAAATACATAGCTTTTATTGATGCGGATGATATCTGGTTGCCGGAAAAACTGAGCATTGGTATCGAATTTTTGGAGACACATCCCGAATTTAGTATGGTGTATTCAAAACACGTGAATATTGATAACATGGGAAATACAATTGATGAGTGTTCAAAGAGACAGTTACCTTCTGGTAATATCTTTACACAGTTATTTACAGAGCAGAATTTTATAATAACATCGTCTGTTTTAGTGTTAAAGAAAGTGTTTGATACTGTGGGTCTGTTTGATACAAAACTCTTTAATTGTCAAGATTGGGATATGTGGTTAAGAATTGCATTTTATTTCAAGGTCGCCAGCATTGATAAGGTGCTTGTTAAATACAGGCATAATCCCCGTTCTCTAAGCAAGAATCGCAATAACGTCCTGAAATATCAAAAGATTATTATTGATAAAACATATAATGAATTTAAGGAGAAAGACAATGGAATCAGTGAGAAGCTTTATAAAAAGCGATTAGCTTCACATTATGCAAAAGCAGGACGTCATTATTTAAGGCTCGGGGATAAAAATCTTGCAAATGAAAATTTTCGTTTATCTCTAAAATATAATCTTTTTAACTTCAGGACAATAAGGTACTACTTATTAAGTATCTTTTAAAATATTATGTCAGACGTGGATTTTATTATAGTGAACTGGAATACAAGACATTTATTAACAAACTGTATAAATTCTATTTATTCAACAGTGGCAGGCTTTCATTATCAAATTTATGTGATAGATAATGGTTCAAATGACGATAGTGTCAGTGTAGTACGTAACCAATTTCCTGGTGTAAAGATAATAGAAAATTCTGAAAATAGGGGATTCGCGGCGGCAGTAAATCAGGCATTGGGGAAAAATCTGGCTAGATATACTGTACTACTTAATACAGATTCTGTCTTACAAAAAGGTGCGATCCATACGTTATATACATTCATGGAACAGCATGGTGATTCAGGTATGGTTGGCGCCCAGCTTATAAAACCCGATGGCACAAGGCAACACAGCTACGATAATTATCCTACTTTAGCAACAGAACTTTTTAATAAAAGTTTTCTGCGAATATTTTTCCCACGTAAATATCCAAGCAAGAAACAGGTGCTGAATCAGCCTGTAGAAGTTGAATCAGTTATAGGGGCGTGTTTAATGGTTAGAAATGAAACAGTGAAACAGGTAGGCAGATTGGATGAGAACTATTTTTTTTTCCTGGAAGAAACGGATTGGTGCTACCGTATACGAAAGGCAGGCTGGAAGATTTATCATGTGCCGGATGCCAAGGTAATCCACATTGGAGGCGAGAGTAAGAAGATGGCGCCATGGCAATCACAGGTAGAGTATTGTCGTTCTTTGTACATCTTTTTCAAAAAGAATAGGTCAGGGTTATCATACATAGTATTAAGGATACTGTATGTTATGAAGATTGTTTTAAATTTAATTGCAAATATAATTGGTAATATGTTTGTATTATTCCAGAGTAGAAAACAGCGTTATCGTCTGATGATATATTCTAAGCTTTTTTGGTGGCATCTGCTGTTGTGTCCGGCCTGGATGGGTTTGAAGCCGATAAATAAAAAATAATTTATTAAAAAAGTAATGGATTTAATTTGTCATTGATTTACTAATTCCTCTACTGCAGCGATGGCGGTTTTAATGACATTTTCTTCGCCTAGTTTATAAGTTTCTTTTGTTATCTTATCCATGCCAATTTTATTAATCACACCTGTAATGCATCCTCCTTTGAGACCCATTGAGGCGGTAAGTGTTAAAATCGTTGATGATTCCATCTCGTAATTCAGTACATTAAGCATTTGCCATTCTTTCGTTGCCCCCCGAAATCTTCTGAGTACATATTTTTTGTAAGAATCGGATCTTTCTTCACCAGAATAGAATGAGTCAGTTGATGCAGTTATGCCCACATGATATTTTACTTTTGTTTTTTTTGCGCCATCAATAAG
>MHYY01000102.1:0-5058 GCA_001830285.1 Planctomycetes bacterium RIFCSPLOWO2_12_38_17
AAATTTATCTACTGATGAACAAATATATAAATTGCTGAAATCGCTTTGTAAAATACGGTAAATATCATAAAATTGGTGGCTGGAATGGTACTTTACCCATAATAAATATTTTAATTAAATTGAAAATATGCTTGAAGAAAGGCGGGTTAAATTATAATATACCATGGTATTTTACTGAAGAAAAAAGTTTTACAATTTCATCAGATTAAACATTTAAAATCGGAAGCGAGAAAGAAATAGAAAACGGTCTTACTAATGAAAATGTCTCGGAAATATCTTTGTATTAAGTTTTTTCCCCTTGAATTTTAATTGCTGTATTATGTATACTGCGGAGCATTTTTAAATAACGTTAAGTACAGCATTTTGTAATTATGAGCCGAAGCCCTGAGCGAAGTGAATGGTGACGAAGAAATTAAATATCAAATAATACGGTTATTTTAATTTATACTTTTAATATAGGCGGTCTATGCTTTCCTTTTATTGCAAGGATAAAAGAATAAGTTTTACATTTTAAATGTAAATATCATGCTTTGCATAAGGGAGAGGTTTAAACGATGAAAGGACTATTCCATTCTGGTTTGCATCGTTGTGGGTCTTGGAATTTAAAAGATATTGTATCCCGTTCCAAGCGTAAAATTCTTCTCCCCTGTTTAATTCTTTTCCAGATTTTTCTATCCTTTTCAACTGTATCTTATGCTCAGCTTGCCAGTACCCCCTGGCCTATGTTCATGCATGATTTTCAACACACTGGACAAAGCGTATTTAGTGGTCCTAAGCTTGGTTCATTATATCAAAAGTATCAGATCGGATTGGGGATTGAGGCGTCTCCAGTTTTAGATTCGGATGGTACTGTCTATATAGGGGACATCCAGGGGCGATTCTATGCTGTAAACCCATCAACAGGCGAAAAAACATTACTTAAGGAAACAGATGGCGGAATATATGCCGCCGCTGCCGTTGATACCAGCGGCAATATCTACTTCGGTTCTGAAGATAGTTACCTTTATGCTGTAAAAAAGGATGGCACGTTCCTGTGGCGTTTTGGAACACTTGGCGGCATTGGTTCATCTCCAGTAATAAATCTACAAGATAATACAATATATTTTGGTTCTGAAGACAAAAATATATATGCAGTTGATAGCAGCGGCAATCAGAAATGGAAAGCAGAACTGGATGAGGAAATCTGGTCCTCGCCTGCCTTGGATGTAGCCAGTAATACTCTTTATGTTGGCACTATAAATGGTGCTATTTATGCTGTTGACTCCGCTAACGGAAACATAAAGTGGAGTTATGATACTCAGGATTTTATTATTGGTTCACCTTCTATTGACGGCGAAAATGGTTTGGTTGTTTTTGGCACTGGGGAAGGTAAAGTATTTGCGTTGGACGAGGATGACGGTACGATAAAATGGGTTTATCCTCAGAGTGATAATGAAACCATAGGTGCAATTTTATCCACCCCTGCAATTAACGTTGATAAGGATGTGGTTTATGTGGGTGATAAGGATGGGACACTATATGCGCTTAATAATATCACAGGGACATTAAAATGGGAATATAGCGTTGGTAGTGGTATACTTTCCTCTCCGGCAATGGATAAAGATGGTGTTATTTATTTTGGATGCGAAGACAGCCATGTTTATTCGATTAAAGATGCAGATACTAATGCAACTCTGAAATGGAGTTATCCAACCGGGGGAGAGGTCAACTCATCTCCCGCAATCAATTCAAACAGTCTTCTATTTGTCGGTTCTTATGATGGTTATCTTTATGCTATCGGTTCGGATGTTGCTTCTGGACCTTTGAATGCTGAATTTACAGCCACGCCGAAGACTGTGACAATAAATATGCCTGTTCAGTTTATAGACCAATCTGCAGGTGCGATTGATTCGTGGAACTGGGATTTTGGTGATGGCAATACCGATACTTCACAAAATCCATCCCATGTCTATACCAGCTTGGGGAATTTCACAGTAATGCTAACGGTAACAGGAGAAAGCGGCTCCAATACAGAAATTAAGAATGATTATATCACAGTAGTTCCACAGTCATCCGAAATAACAACCCTTGCGGTATCTGCTTCTACAATAACATTTGGTGAGTCTTTAACGCTAACGGGAACGATTACAACAGGCGATGCATCGCAGATTACGCTTTCAGGTACTGCACAGGTGACGTTTAATTTTACGAATGCCAGCAGCGGGACTGATACTGCAACGGTTGCTTCTGATACGAATGGCAGTTTTGCGCTTACCGACTATTTCCCGCCTAAAGGCGGTTTATGGAGTGTAACAGCGAGCTGGACAGGTGACAGCGAGTACAGCGGCGCAGAGAGTGATAGCCAGACATTTACTGTTAATCAAGCGATAGTATCGGGAATAACACTTGTACCGTCATCTACAACAACTCAAACTGACCAGCCGATTTCTGTCACAGGCGTTGTAACATTGGTACCGAATAATGAGACAACACGTAATGAATTTTTGGCGGATCCATTAATTTTAACACCCTTCAACCATGATTGGGGATACTTACCAACAGTTGAGACAACTGCATCTATTACAGGCGATCAACTAACATATACATTTGAAAACGTTAGTTTGCCATTTGCAGGTAAATGGGAGTTATCCGTTGGTTATAATTCAAATGAAAGTTTTATAGGAACCACTGTTAAGACTGACGATGAGGAAGAAAAAATAGGTGTAAAGGGCATTCCCAAGCCTGTTGCTGGATATGCGATTGTAGTTGAAGGATTTATTGCGGGTTTTTCGGGTCTGGAATCCCATAATCTTACTACTAATTACGTTTATAATATGTTCGTTGAGAGAGGTTTTAAGGCAGATGATATTTATTACCTCAATTATGATAAGTCTCAAAGCGGGGTTGATGAACAATCATCTGAGGAAGAGGTATTATATGCTATTAAAAAATGGGCAAGCGAGAAGATGAACAATGTTCCTGCTCCGTTATATATAGTGTTTGTAGGTCATAGTGAGGCTGATAAGTTTTTTATTCATCCGGAAAAGCTGACTGCCGATGCATTGGCTGATGCGCTGAAAGAGCTTGAATCTAAGT
Organism: Planctomycetes bacterium RIFCSPLOWO2_12_38_17; assembly: GCA_001830285.1. GTDB lineage: Bacteria > Planctomycetota > Brocadiia > Brocadiales > Brocadiaceae > PLOWO2-12-38-17. The sequence goes on from MHYY01000102.1 coordinate 3,076, forward strand.
TAATTTCAGAAGCAAGGGCAGAGCCGATTGGTGTTATACTGGGCTTTAACCAATCGGGCAGCTTTATAGATAATCTTTCCAAGTCGGGCTCGAATCGTATTATTATCACAAGTTCGGATACGGGAGAGATTGCTTATAAAGGACCCCTTTCGCCTGAGGAGACAATCCGGCATGGTGATTATTTTGTATACGAATTGTTTAATTATATAGGCAGGGATAAAGACCTGTTAAACAGCTATAAATTTGCAGCAAGGGAAATATCCGCATTTACTTTTAGTGGAACCACAACTGTTAACGCGCACTTTGATAATACGTCACAGCATCCGATGCTCGATGACAATGGCGACGGTGTTGGCGCTTATTATAACGGAATGCTTTTTACGCTCAGCGGCAATGACGAAGCATTATCAATAGGGCATTTTGTTGGAAACGCAACTATTACGACAAAACTCGAATTTACCGGAGTCCCAAATGCGGTTTTTATGTCAGCAGAAGAGATTAATCCTACCTTATACGCTACTGTGAATGATTATACTTTAATAGATATAAATAATGTCTGGGTAGAACTTGTTTCACCACAATACAGTCTGGAGGGAGGCAGTAGCTATACTGAACAGCAGGTTATTGATTTACCAAGATTTAAATACGATACGGTTAGCATAACAGAAAACAAAATTATCTGGAATGATTTTAGTGACAATGGAAATAACAATACCTTCACTTCAGCAGGTCAATACAGGGCGTTTTATTTTGCAAAGGATATTACAGGCGAGATTATTCCATTCTTAAAGTCAGATGTTTTTAAGAATGCGCCTGATAATCAACCGCCTACTGATTTTGGTTTCGTTTACCCGACTGAGGGCGCAGAAACGTCTGTTGTTCTTGTTTTTGACTGGGAAGACGTCGAAACAGGGGAAGATGAGACGGTTAAGTATAATTTTATGATTTCTGAAACCCCGTTTGTAATTTCAGGGAATACTGTAACGAACCCCATTTACTATCAACAGCAAGACCTAATAGAAAGCTTCGCTGTGGTGGATAGCTCGGCTGGTCTGGCGGATGGCACTACCTATTACTGGAGTGTTATGGCTATAGATAGTAACGGCGGCGTTACTTTTATTGGGATTTCCAGCAAAGCTTCTACGTCAAAATTAAAGGCGGTTCGTGTCAATCCCAGGAAAGACGTTGAGGACGAAGATACAATATCAAATAGTTTTACTCCTAAATTATCGAATGGATACCTGGGATATGTTAAGGGCTTTGTATTTGATAAAGCAACAGATGCCAACATAGCCGATGCAACCGTTTCTGTCGAAGAAACAAAAGATTCTTATACTACAACTGAAACAGGCGGATATTTTATCCAGTTGCCGTCAGGTACATACGACATCTCTGCAAATGCAACGGGTTATGATGAAAAAACTATAACTGTAGAAGTAAAATCATTTGAAACCACGGTTGAGAATATAGGTTTGACTGCGGGTGGCCTTAAGGGGAATCTTACGGGAACTGTAGTGGATAAGAAAACACTGGTTCCACTGGAAGGGATGATTGTAGAAGTCAAGCTGAAACCTACCGAGTTAACTACTACAACAGATGCTGCTGGTAGCTTTACATTTACAGATCTGGAGTCAGGTAAGTATAAATTAAAGGTTACAAAAGACGGGTATAAGAAGTATAAAGAGACAGTTAAGGTGAAGGGTGGAGAGACGAAGACATTAGAAATAAAGATGAAACAGAAAAAATAAGCTGAATAAACATGGAGGGTGATAAAAGTCAGCAGTTAATTATGTGGTTTTTAATGTGAATAATACCGGTTTTTTGGAAATAGTGTAGTCTATTAAGCGGGTAAGATGGGTTAAGCGAACTCATCGCCTTACACTTTTTACGAATATTAAATAAATATGTGTGTCTTTTTTAGGGGAATAAAAATATGAATAGACCCTTGTTGAATGTGAGAAATCTTATATATACGCTGACTTT
>MHYY01000102.1:5069-7740 GCA_001830285.1 Planctomycetes bacterium RIFCSPLOWO2_12_38_17
TCTGTTTTGTATCTTTACGATGTCTCTTTCGTTTTCACAGGAGGCAGAGTCGCCTGAGGTTGCCATGATTAAAGCCGTTACTGGTAAAGTATGGTTAGTCAGAGGTGGTAATAAGGAAGAGGCAAAAAAGGCGATGGAATTGAAGAAGGGCGATATACTCGAGATTGAGGAGCAGTCTGCGGCTGCAATTGTGTATTTTAGCGGGGGTAAAAAAGAGGAGTATAAATCGAAGGCAGTTATAGAAATTGGTGATGAAGGAAGCGCGGTAAAAGAAGGCGCTGCCGCAATAGTACATGAAGCACAGGACAAAAAGATACTTGTAGATAAAAAAGACGTGGTGGCGATTCAAGATAAGGATATTGCGGTTGCAAGTGGGCAGTTTATTCGTGGTATTTTACCGCCAAAACAGTATTTTGAGGACAGTCACATCCAGCGTTACGCAGTTGTTATTGGCGTATCAGATTATAAAGACCCGAAGATACCCGACCTGAAATATGCCGATGCGGACGCGCAATCTTTTTACGATTTTGTAACAAGTCCTGTTGGCGGTGGTTTTAACAAAGAAAATGTCCTTCTTTTGAAGAATGAGCAGGCAACGCTTAGGAATGTAAAGATGGCAGTCACAGGTTTTCTGAAAAAGGCGATTGATACTGATTTTGTGGTTATTTTCATTGCATGTCACGGTGAGCCGGAACCTGACCGCCCAAGCAATATTTATTTATTGATGCACGACTCTGAACTGGATAGTCTTTCTGCAACGGCATATCACATGGAAAATGTCAATGCCGATATGAAGCGTTATATTTCGGCGAAGAGGTTAGTTTTGTTTGCTGATGCATGCCATAGCGCAGGGCTTACTGAAGGCTCAGTGGGGACAAGGGGTTTCTCTAATACCGTTAATTTAGCGATTTCTTCCCTCAAAACAACGAGGGAAGGATGGGGCATTGTAAGCGCCAGCCGTGCAGGCGAGGTATCAATGGAGTCGAAACAATGGGGAGGAGGCCATGGGGCATTCACGTATTTTTTACTTGAAGGACTAAAAGGTAATGCAGATTTAGAGGGTAATAGGAACGGTATAGTCAATCTTGCGGAGTCGTTTGATTTTCTGGAAGAAAAGGTAAAACGTGCAACACAGAATGCGCAGCACCCGGATACGGCGGGCAATTTTGATAATAATCTTCCGCTCGGTTTCCCAGGTGTGGAAACTGCATCAGGTGAAAAAGAGCAGGCAAACCCAGAACCGCGCTATGGTACATTACAGGTAAATACGAGTCCGGAGGGTGCGGCTGTTTATATAAATGGAAAAGAGACCAATGCCGTTACGCCATTTACGAACAAGTTGGTTTCAGGCACATATTCTATAACTGTAAAGAAAAAAGATTGCGCTGATATAACAGAAAATGTATTTATAAATCCTGATGAAAAGACAGATGTGTCTTTGGGATTAACGGGAGCTGAAAAGCGGGAGGTGGCAAAGGCAGAACCATCTGTTGCAGCCAGCGGCGGATACCAGGCACATACAGAGACTTCAGGCGCCAAAAAAGAAGATGTTCAGCAAACAAAGGACAACATTGATACGCTGATTAAAGAACTGGAAAACATGTCAAAGGAACAGGCGAAAGAAGAGAAACCGAAGGTTGCCGAGAAAACCAAGAAAAAGAAGGCAGAACAAGTTACAGAAGCGCCGCAGGTTATACCTGTGTCCATTAAAGAATTTAATGTGAAGATGGGCGTTTTATCAAGCGGACGCGATATGGAAAGACTGCGTCAAAGGATTATTGATTCAATGCTCAGTCAAAAGGGTCTGAACGTGGTTGAAAGAGACATGGAATTCCAGGAAGAGATTTTGAGGGAACAGAGGCTAAGCGGTTCTGTGCTTGCCGATGAGATGTTTAGAATAGAACTCGGCAAGATTCGCGGCGCTGCATTCCTTTGTTTCGGCGGGGTTTCCCCGGGCAATAAGCCTGATGAGTTAGTATTAAGAATGGAGATAGTGGACACGGCCACCACACTTATTGATACCCTTGAACACGCTTTTAACGTAAATGATAATCAGAAGGCGGTGGCTGGTGATATTGCTTTAAAAATCAGGGAGAAGATTGCTGGAAAGCGGAAATTATGAAGATGAAGAAAAAATTCGGATATAGTGTTATTTTAGTATTTTTTGTTTTATCTATTGCAGGATGCATTACTATTTCTACCAATACGGGTACCGAAAGCTGGCGCGATTACTTTAAGCCGGGATGTTCTAAAGAGGAGATTGCAAAAGATTTTAACCTTTACAGGGGAAAATGGTGGAACCACTATGGACGCGGTCGCTGGTATGCAGAAGGCGGGTACTATGATGAAGCCATACAGGACTTCAAAAGGGCTATTGACGTACGCAGCAAAGACCAGCGATCGGCAAGGAGCTACGGTCTTCATTTCTTGGAATATTTTGCCCACCGCGAACTTGGTATAGTTTATTATAACCAGCAAAAATATGAAGAGGCAAAAAGGGAATTAGAGGCCTCCCTTGCGACTGCCGATTCTGCCAGGGCAAAATTTTATTTGAATAAATGCAATGGAACAATTCTGAAGACAACCCAGGCAGATCAGGAACCTCCCCAAATCAAGCTCTCTTCACATACAGACGGGGAGATTGTAAATACACCTTCAATAAAATTAAGCG
>MHYY01000103.1:0-13009 GCA_001830285.1 Planctomycetes bacterium RIFCSPLOWO2_12_38_17
GAAGAGCGCATGTCTCAATGCAGGATGCTCTTCTGCGATGTGGATGATGGGCGCTAGAAAACCATAATAAGCGCTCCCCCCATACGACAAACCTTCTTACGGCATTATTATGCCAGCATGATGCGTCGTCCCTTGGGTTCTGGCACTGGACACCAAACTCTTTAGCAGTTTCAATCCATAATTGGATTGTTTCCTTTGCGTTTGCTAAAGCTGCTTCCTGAGTGTCACCATGGGTGATGCATCCTGGTAGTTCAGGCACTTCGGCAATAAATACCCGGTCCTCATTGCTCCAATAAAGAATGATTTCGTATTTTTGCATTATTTTTCTCCTCCTAATTTCCAACCATTTTTCTTTTTCTGCTTCTAGAAATCCAATTCGGCTATGTTTTGGTTCTGGAGGAGTCATCAACTGACGAATAGCATCAAGAACAACCTTGAATTGGGCATCGTATTTTTTCCCAAAGTGTCAAGCTTACGAGTAAGTTCAGCATTAGCATGGGAATAATCAAATCTTCTATCATGAAATATCTGCCTCGATTTTTTTAGTGATTTTAGAAAGATTCGTACTCAATGCAATAGATACATGTTCAGATTGCAACGAAGTGTTTCAAAAGCAAATGAAGGGTTATCAATAAGAACATGGCAATATTAGGATAATAATAAAAATTTAACCTCATTCCGCCTTAAGCGGCATAAATAACTTCGCCTGATTTTGAATATTCAATAATATTCGATTCTCCCTTCTCCCATTCATTTGGGGTCATAGCAATCGCCTCTATAGGCTCGAAGACCTCATATATGGCATCAGAAAGGATATCAATCCTTTCCCAGTACCCTTTGCCTGCAAAGTCCTCAGATATGACCACTATATCTATATCGCTCCCTTCTCTGTACGTTCCTGTTGCGTATGAGCCAAATAATATTAATTTTCTTATCCTAATACCTCTGGATTCCAGAAACTTTCTAAAACGGGACAAAGCCTCTAAAACTGAGCTTTTATCCATTGCAAAACCTCCTTGCTCTTTGAAAGGATATCATTTGCCACTGGTTGTGTAAAATCCTTTTGAAGCGTACTTAATTCCTCATGGTATCTTGTTACAACGCTGGCTTCATTGAGTTTTACTAGAAATTTGCCAATGGGTTCTTCCGGCTTAATACCCATCTTGTTCAACAAGTAAATAAGATTATGAGTTTTTGGCGGTATTTCTTTCAATCTCTCCAAATAAAGACCTTTCAGTGCTTTTTCCATAGATAGGTGGCACATAAAGATGGTGTAAAAGTATCTGCCTCCGTTAAACATATACTCTGCTGTATTTATATCGTAGTCAGCCTGACGTAGCCATTCCTGAAGACTTTTGGCCATGGTTTTTCCTCCTTTGTGGCTTTTTCGGTTGTTTATTTAATTGTTTCAGCATGCGAATCCTCTCCAGCGAGGGTTAGACTTTTCACCGAACAACCGGGAGAATCTTGAATTCCTGACCCTCGATAACTACTAAGCTTCTCCCTACTAATGCGAATACCAAGTCGAACTGGTGCTTTAGCTCCTCCGGGCTTCTGTTCGCGGCATTGATTAAATAACCTGCCGCGCCCTCTATCTCCAGTTCGGGGACTGGCGAGCTAGCGTAGGATGTCAGCCAATTTCGAAAAAACACCCTAAAATCGTTCTGGTTTAGCTTCTCAGTCTTGCTGTGAATGGCATCTCGGACTGCATATGCCCATTCATACTCTACACCGTCACCGTCATAACCAGGACCAATCAGTTATCATTGAAATTTATGTTGTGAATGTATAATAAAATAGGCTATTCCGTCAACATGAATTTAATATTGAAATATAAAACTGATTCAGTGTCTTATCTGGATGATACGCCTCACGAACCTACGGATTATTGTTGCGCTTATTTTCAGCAATAGTGGTATGCTTATCGTATCGAGGAGTATTTCACGATATGCCCTTTTCCCTGATACACTGTCGAAAAGCGCATGTCTCAATGCAGGATGGTCTTCTGCGATGCGGATAATGGGTGCTAGAAAACCATAATAAGCGCCCCATATAACAAACCTTCTCACGGTATTGGCATAGGGTAAATCTTTCACAACCTCGTGGAAGCAGCTCATATAGGTTTTGAATGCTTCTTTTGAAATACCTACGTACATCATGGTTTCAGCGGCTTTGATGCCCATCAGGCATGCCGCATTGACCCCTTTGCCTTTGAACGGGCGGATGAGACCGGCTGCATCTCCAATGGTGACATATCGGTCCCCAAAAAGGTGTTTTGCAGGTTTCACCGGGAAGCAGCCGCGATGGTAATCGAGAGTGCCCAGCGATTCTTTGAAATTTTGAGGGAGTATTTCCAGCACGTCGGGTAATTGCAGAAATTCATCCATTGAACGGGAAGAGATTTTTGCACCGGCGATATTAATGGTGTAATGGTCAGCCTTGGGAGTAACTGCGCCGAATTCTATTTCCTTCATGGACGGCAAAAAGGCATGGATGTATCCATCCGTATTTTCAAGGTCATGATACTGCCCCTTTGGGTGGAATTTTGTTAGTATAGTCAACAGGAATTTTGGCGATTTATACGGAGTCTCCCGTTCGAATATCCTGTATGTGCCTTCTTCAAGTCCAAATGCGCCCACGACAACGTCAGCCCGGATGTGTTTTGTCTCGCTGTACACGGTAACCTTTTCTTTACCGATTTCCACATCGGTGACCTTACTTCGTATAATAGTTGCGCCAGCTTCTTTTGCCTTTTGCAGGAGATAGGCGTCAAATTGAACCCTGCGCAATGCGTAAGAGACCTCTCCTTCTCCGTCCAGTTTGATGACAGAACCATCGGTGTGGAGATAGTAGCCGGGCACTTCTCTTTTCACGAGATGCCAGGGGAAAGGAACTCCCAGTTGATCTTCAATAATGCGCTCGATGGGCTGAGAGAGGACACCTGCACATTCATTGTGTTCAATACCGCCTTCAAAATCCTTATGCTCATAAATGATGACATCTATAGTAATATTCCGTTTTTTAGCAAGATTCTTCAGGGCAATTGCGCAACTGGCGCCCGCTGGGCCACCGCCAATTATGGCCGCAGTATGACCGTTCTCTAGCGGACCCAGTCCTGATTCCTTCAGGAATTTTAGTTTTTCCGTGTGCTTAATGTGTGCGCGGTTTTTGGGGTTAGCGTATGCCTGTTTAATAATGGCATAAAAGATGTGTGGGAACATGATAAATTGCAAGCGGATGCTAATCACCTTGAAAAAAATCTCTTTATAACTTGCGTTACCAGTGACCATATTCCACAGGATGCTGTTAATTTGGATAGATTCCCAGGCATTCTGCCATTTTGTGAGGTGGTCAATTTGCACATTTACCAATTCCTTTCGTGACGTAGTGTAATCATTGATACTGAGCATAAGATTGCCGAAGAAGTTGTCCTGTGCAAGGAGTTTTAAGGCAGGCTTGTAATATCCTTTTTTGAAATCTTCTTCAGAAATACCACGTTCGAAGATCGTTTGAGCGGCTAAGCGTGCCGTGTCAAAGGCAGATTCGATGCCATTTTTATAGGTACGTGAGATGCTGGCATCACCGATCATTACGAACCTATTTGTATAAGGATGTGCGGCATGGGAAATCGGTATTTTTGGAAAGCAGATACAAAGGTCTTTCGGTAGCGACCACCCTCTTGGCAGAAGTTCGCAGACCTTTGGATGCTTCATAAATTCGACCAGGTGTGCCTTTGTTATGTCTTCTTTTCCGATTAGCGAAACGGTAACATAATCTCCCTTGGGGATGAAAGCGGCAAATTTGATGGGTTTTATTCCAAGGGCGAATACGTAAATTGTTTTGCTAAAATGCTCCTGGATATAGGAACGACCCAAATGGAGTTCTGCGTTGCATGTCCGAACTGATTCAGGCTCTTGATACCCAAATTCCTTACCTACAATCCTTTTGATAAGAGATGTGTTCAGTCCGAAAGCACCCACGACAAGATCGGTTGACATCTTTTTTCTTATACCTGCTTCCTTGTAAACGATGTTTACTAAATCCTGTGGGTCTTTTGGCAGGTCTATTTCCTCTACGATAGAGGAATGTACCTTTGCTCCTTGCGATGCCACATGTGTCAGTAAAAAATCGTCAAAACTGATATTAGTTGTTAACTCTGAAAATCTAGGACCGTTTCCACGAAAAACTGTTATGATTTTTGGCTTGTGTCCAGGTTTTGGATGGTATAGCGGGATACCACGTTCTTGTGTCTGAAAATAGTAACCGTCTATTTCTTGTTGGACGCGTGTTTTTGGTAGTACAATCCCCTCAGATTCCATTTTATTGGTAAGGGTTTCAGACAGGACACCCGCACACATGTTACAACCAACAGGACCCTTTTGAATAAAATCCCGTCCATCAAGGATAGTCACGTCTATCTTGCGTCCAAATTCATCTGCGAGTCTTAATACAAAATGGGCAAAGAAACTACCTGCTGGTCCTCCGCCTATTACAATAATGCTTGCGTTGTCTTTAAGATGAATTTTCATTTTATTATTTCAAGAGTTCCCGTAATGTCTTTTCGTAAGCTTGATATGCCTTTGAACCAAAAAGAACAAAACGCACGAGTTTAATTTCACTGTGAGCCTTGAGATAATCTACAGCAGTTTTTAGGGCAATCTTAGATGCTTCATCAATAGGATACCTGTAAGCACCGGTGCTTATGGATGGGAATGCGACGCTATTAAGTTTGTGCTTAGAGGCAATATTAAGACTGTTCTTATAAGCGTTAGCTAGTAATTCCGCTTCGCGACTTTTACCATTATGGTAAATTGGACCTACTGTGTGGATTACATATTTTGCCTTTAAATTTCCCCCGGTTGTAATACGAGCCTCGCCGGTAGGACACCCTCCAAGCTTTTTACATTCTTCAAGTATCTTCAGTCCTCCTGCCATGTGAATTGCCCCATCAACTCCGCCGCCTCCTAAAAGGCTTGTGTTTGCCGCATTGACTATAACATCAGTATCCTGTTCTGTGATATCACCCTCGATAAGTTCTAAAACCGATTGGTTAATATTGACTTTCATAATAATCACTCCTGTACCGCAATGTTCTTGAAAAATTTTACAAATATACTAAACAGATATAAATACAAACAATTATTAGTTTCTAAATTCTTAATAATATTGTTTAAGAACGTATAAAAAAGGTAGTGGTATTTTTTTGACGGTGGTTTTAAAAATTCTGTAAACTGCTTTTTAATGATTGCAAGACTTAACGTAATTTTACAGGAAAAAACAAAAGATTAAATAGAATTTAACCTTTTTCTAAGAAGTTCTTCAAGTGTGGGTATGCTCAATTCATGGAAATTATACCTGACGCGGTCGGTAGGTTTATCAATATCAATTATTTTTCTTAAATCAATTGGTGTACCAATAATTACCGTATCACATGGAACACGGTGTATTGTTTTCTTGAGTTCTTCTATCTGGTCATGTCCGTAACCCATTGCAGGAAGTAAATTACCAATGTGAGTATATTTTTTGAGCGTTTCTGCAATAGTTCCAACGGCATAAGGCCTTGGATCAACAATCTCGCTTGCACCGAACATCTTTGCGGCAACAGTTCCTGCACCAAAAGCCATTTCTCCATGTGTTAGCGTAGGTCCATCCTCGATAACCAATACACGTTTACCTTTTATTAGTTCGGGTTTTTCTACAGTAATTGTTAGCGATGCGTCTATTATATCGGCATTAGGGTTATATTGTTTTATGTGTTCTTTTACAAGTTTTATGTTTTCTGGTGTCGCTGTATTTTCTTTGCTTATGATAACAATATCTGCCATTAATAGGTTTGTTTCACCCGGATAATATGTGATTTCATGTCCGGGTCGGTGTGGATCAACAATGGTAATATGGATATCGGGTATATAAAATGGCGTGTCGTTATTACCGCCATCCCATATAATAACATCCGCTTCCTTTTCTGCTTCAGCCAGAATAGCCTCATAATCAATCCCTGCATAGACGATTGTGTTCTGTTCGATGTGTGGTTCGTATTCCTCAATCTCCTCAATGGTACAGTTTTGAGTTTTAAGATCATTATAGTTAGCAAATCTTTGCAAACGCTGATTTACAAGATCGCCATAAGGCATTGGATGCCTTATAACAACAACCTTTTTCCCGAGTTCCTTGATAATTTCACAAACTTTTCTAGCAGTTGGACTTTTTCCGCTGCCCGTCCTGACGGCACAGACGGCAATCACTGGTTTTTTGCTCTTTAACATAGTTTGCTTTGTGCCAAGCAGGGTAAACTTTGCTCCCGCTGCGTTTATTGCGCTGGCTTTATGCATAACATATTCATGGGATACATCGCTGTACGAAAAAACAACCTCATCTATTTTATGAAATTTTATCAATGACGTAATTTTTTGCTCGAATTCTATTGGAATTCCGCGTGAATACAATTTACCTGCAAGTAGAGGAGGGTACTGCCTGCCAGCGATATTTGGTATTTGCGTTGCCGTAAATGCAATTACTTCATATTCAGGATTATCACGGAAGCAGACATTGAAGTTGTGAAAGTCCCTTCCTGCAGCCCCCATGATAATAATTTTTTTCCTCAGAGCCATTATAAATAAGTTACTTTCCTAATAGCTTTTGAACTGTAAGATAAATTTTATCGGAGATTACCTTCTCAGGTAACAATACGCCATTCTCTGTGCAATTAATAATTAACCAGTCTCTTTGTGTTTTTGCAATTTCCAAAAAAGATTGCTGTGCACATGCCAGGTGATTTATGTCTTTCTCATGGACATCCTTTTTCTCTCCAGCCAGATAAGCGCGCGGGGCTTTCTTTTCAATAAGCTTGTATGCTATTTCAACCGGTACATGTAACAAGATATTTAAATCGGGTCTCGGTATACCAAAAATATGATGTTCTAACTTATCAAGCCATTGAATAAATTTATCTTTTTCCTCAGGAGCATGTATCTTGCCACCCTGATGCGCCATGTTATCGCATACATATCTGTTTGATATTATTATCTTGCCTTCTCTGAGCCAGTTGTTTATTTGCTCTTTTGCTTCCCATCGGTCACCTGCATATAAAAGCGCTGCAAGATATGGACTAACTGAGTCTGCGCTGCCGTATTCTCCTTTTAGATATTTTATAACCATCTCTGCAAAGAAGGTCTTGCCGTATTGAGGGAAATCGGTAGTAACAACAGCGTATTTTTCTCTGAGCAAACGCGCATATATTAGTTTTGTTTGTACTGTCTTTCCACTACCATCAATGCCTGTTATTACAATTAACTTGCCTTGCATTATTAAAAATACCCCTGTTTTTTTAAAATATTGTTATGCTTTCTTATTTTGTTGTTTTTATTCAGAGTCTCAGTTTGAGTTTATAATTTAAGTTATTTGTAAATTATTATTGAAAATCATATCAATTTTGTAAACTGCGTTCAACAAATTGTTGAAGAAGCTTATGCGGCTATATGCATTGGTAGTAAGAATTTTGGATATTTTTAACTGAAAAATAGGACATTTGCCATTATTATATAATTGATTAGGTTTAATAAAGCATAACACGTGGGAAGGTGGTATTTTATTACTTATGTATTAGAAAAACATACAAAAATTTGGCGTTATTAAATCATCGGATTCTTTGTTTATATAAATGCCTTTTATATTGACCTTGATACTAAAATTTGCTATCATTCGCCAAATAATAACTGCACATTATTTCTCGCCATATGCATACCTATTTTAATATTAATGCTTATGTTAAAAATAATTAATAAAAAATTATCTAATTTGTTTTTGTTGTTAATATGTCTGTTTTGTTTCGCAGGGTGCGCTACAATTTCCCGAAAGGTTGTAGATGAAAAAACAGAGCAAAAGACCGATGCCGAACTTCAGCGGAAATTGGATGAATGGACAGATCAACTACATTCAAATGAACCTACAATAAGGAGCTCAGCAGCAGTTTCTTTGCTTGGATTGAATCTCCATAATGCACAAGACCCACTATTAAGGATTTTAAAAGATAATAAAGAACGTGAAGATGTACAAATCTCTGTTATTAAGGCGTTTGGTTTTACGAAGGATGGCCGTGCAACTGATATCTTAATAGATTTGTTGGATAGCGATTCTGTTTTGATACAAACCGCTGCTTCAGAAACGCTCGGTGTGTTAAAAACAAGAGATTCTATACGTAAAATGTCAGAAGCCATGTTGAACCCCAAGCGGACTATAAATATTAAGATTTTGCTGGCTAAAGCGCTGGGAAATACTAACGACCGTGATGCTGTTGAACCACTTATCAAGATGCTTGCGGCAAATGATAGTGGATTGAGAGATGTTGCAAAAAGGTCACTGGAAAAGATAACAAAACAAGCTGATGGTAATGATTCAGCATGGTGGAAGGAATGGTGGATTCGAAATAAGTCAAAAACTCGTGAACAATGGCTGGAAGATATTGTGTTGAAACAGGAGGAAAACGCAAAACAGCAGGAAGCAATTGTTGAGCAGTTGAAACTTGAAATTGCACAAAAATCAATTAAACTCCTTGAACTTCTACCCGATAGAAACGACCCAAAACCTCTGATTGAGGCTATCAAGAGCGATTATCCAGATGTAAGAATATTTGCAGCTAAAGAGTTGGTAAAGATAAAAGACCCATCTGTAATTAGTGTATTGATAAATGCAATATCTGATAAAGAAGAAGAGGTCCGCGTTGAAGCGGTTCAGGCATTGGGTGAAATCGGGGATGATAGCGCTGTAGAACCTTTGATTTATGCCCTGGATGACGAAAGTATTGTTATCAGAGAAAAGGCAGCCAAATCCCTTGGTTTGTTGGGGAAATCAAGGGCAGCCGATGCTTTAATTCAATCTTTAGATAATAATAGTAATTTATCTATCATATGTTCCGTGATAGAAGCGCTGGGACAGATTGGCGATACAATGGCTGTCAGACCTTTAGCTGTTTATTTGACACACAAGGAATCAAAAATAAGAGAATGTACAGCAGCAGCATTAGGAAAGCTACACGATAGTTTGTCAGTAAAATTATTGATTAATGTACTTAACGATGAACAAGAACGCGTACGGTGGTATGCTGCCGATAGTTTAGGTAAAATTGGTGATGAGAGTTGCGTGGAAGCGCTTACTAAGCTGCTTTCAGACTCAAGTGCGCGTGTAAGAGAATCTGCAGTAACAGCTTTGGGACAAATTGGTAATCAGCAATCGGTGGAATTTTTGATAAAAACGCTTCAGGATGTAGATAAGCGCGTTGCAGAACAGGCCGCAGAATCTCTTGTTAATATTAAGAATATGAGTTTTGAGACGATGGATATATTGGCGACAACTTTTTTTACAAATAAGGATTATAAGAAAGCGCAAATTATTCTCGAGAGGAAGATTTCTGAATATTCCAGTCAGCCGGAATATCAGGAAAAAATTATGCAGGCAAAATTTAAGCTGGCAGAAGCCTTGTTTGCCTTAAAAGAATGGCAAAAGGCCCTGACGCTATATGAAGAGCTTATAAAACGATTTTCAAATGACGATACAATTAAAATGGAGCTTACACAATGCCTGAAAGAAATGAAACAATACGAACGCACTCTGGAATGGTATACAAGCTGGATGAAGGAGTCCCCACAGAATAGTCAAATATACTGGCAAGGTCGTCTGGATATCGCAAGTACAATGTTTGAACAGGACAAGTTTGATAATGTAAAGGATATAATTGAAGGATTTAAAACAGAAGACAAGGATTTGGGTGGGGAACAATTTAAGCAACAATTTCAAAGATTAAGTGAATTGTGTATGGCAGAATTATCCAATGCCAAAGAGTTAAGCCAGAGTTTGGAACTGGATAGTGCTGCTGAGGCGGATAGTAAATAGTCATTATTTAAGGATTAAAAAAAATTTATGAAGATTCTTATTGTTGGTGCCGGCGCGGTTGGATATAACCTGGCAAAACAATTATCGAAAGAAGGACATGATATCTCCGTCGTTGAAAAAGACCAAAACATCATAAAACGTTTGAGTGGGAAATTAGATGTTCGCGTTGTGTCAGGAAGTGCCAGCTCTACTGCCATACTGGAAGAGGCAGGTATAAAAGATGCTGATATGTTGCTAGCGGTCACTAACAGCGATGAAATCAATATGGTGGTTTGTACGCTTGCTAATGGATACGGTGTTAAGACGAAGATTGCAAGGATAAGAAACCCTGAGTTTACCGATGATGAGGCAATTATGCATCAAAATGGATTTCATATTGACCATGTTGTGAATCCTGAAAAAATAACTATTAATTCAATTTTAAATATTATTGGTACACCAGGTGCAAATTATGTTGCTGATTTTGTTGTGGGTGATATTTTATTAAGAGGATTTAATATACCGCCTGATGCTCCAATAGCAGGGAAAAAACTTGCCGAACTTAAAGAAGTTGAGTCTTCCGATTCTTTTTTAATTGTGGCAATTCAAAGAAACGAAGCGCTGGTTATCCCTACGGGTGACACGGTGCTTAAGCCCAATGATAATATATTCATATTGGTAGCAAAAGAAGCCTTGCCTTTCTTTTTGCCAATGGTTAACAGAAGAGCGGATGAAGTTGAAAAGGTTATTATCTACGGTGTAAATCGTGCGAGTATTGAACTAGCAAAGAAACTGGAGGAACAAAGGGTAGGTGTTACAATTATTGAGCCCAGTAAAGAAAAAACAGAACAAGCCGCAACGATACTAGATAAAACTATTATATTACAGGGAAGCGCTCTTGATATTGATATGCTGAAGGAAGCATCTATTGATATTGCTGATTTTTTTGTTGCCTTATCAGAAGACGAGCAATCAAACATAGTTTCTTCTTTACTGGCAAAAAGACTCGGCGCTAAAAAAGCTATTGTGCTAACAGTAGACCCTGCATTTGTACCTATTGTTAATTCATTAGGTATGGATATTGTAATCAATCCAAGACTAATTACAGTTGGGTCTATTTTACAACATATCAGGCGTGGTTGTACCCTTTCTGTAGTAAAATTTCAACAAAGCGAGGCTGAGGTAATGGAATTGGTAGCGGAAGAAGATTCGAAGATTGTGGGTAAACCGCTTAGAGATATATCCTTTCCTCGCGGCGCTATTCTGGGTGCATTCGTGCGTGACGGAGTGATGCAATTACCTACGGGTGGCACCCGCATAAAACCCGGAGAATGCGTTATCGTTTTTGCCCTTCCCAATGCCATAGAAAAAGCACAATCCTTTTTTGTTGGCAAAAAAGATTGAAAAGAAATTTAACACTTCACAAAACAATTCGTCCATGAAAATTCAAATAATCCTGTATATTTTAGGTAATCTTACGCTTATGTTTGCCGGCATCTTGCTGGTGCCACTGGGTGTAGCATTTTATTATAGAGATGATGCCGCTGTATGGTCGTTTATTTATACACTTATAATCGCAGGTTTTTTAGGCGGATTAAGTAAGATTTTTTTTAGAAAAAGGGAAGAAGGCATAGGTATCCGAGAGGGTATTGCCATAGTAACTTTTAGCTGGATTGTATGTATCTTCCTCGGGGCAATCCCCTATTGGTATTCAGGCGTATGTACAACGTATTGCGATGCAGTTTTCGAAACGACCAGCGGCTTTACAACAACTGGTTCGTCCATTTTCAAGGATGTTGAGATATTGCCACATAGTATCCTTTTTTGGAGGGCATTCACCAACTGGTTAGGCGGCATGGGAATTATCGTTATCTTCGTTGCCCTGTTGCCAGCAATGGGCGTAAGCGGCTATCAGCTTTTCAGCGCCGAGGTCAGTGGTCCTACTGCTGATAGATTGAGACCCAGAATTGGTCAGACTGCAAAATTATTATGGTTTATTTACCTCATCATTACAGCCTCTATGATCTTGATGCTCTTCTGTGGTGGCATGCCAATTTTTGATGCGGTATGTCATACATTTACAACAGTGTCAACAGGTGGTTTCTCTACAAAAAATACCAGTATTGCATATTATAACAGCCTTTATATAGAAATCGTCGTTGCAGCCTTTATGTTTATTTGTGGATGTAACTTTTCACTTTATTATAAATGTTTCCAAAAGGAGTTTAAAAAAGTTCTTAAAAATTCGGAATTGCGTTTCTTCGCTGGTCTGATTTTAGTAGCAATTATATTTGTAGCTATGGTCTTGTACTTTAGCCAACCCGAATCCTTTAACAATGAAACTAAAAACAACTATTATTACACCTTGGGAAATTCTTTTCGACGCGCCTTTTTCCAGGTAATAACTGTTTGCACTGGAACGGGTCATGTCTCTGCTGATTTTGATTTATGGCCCAATTCCTGTCGTTTTTTATTAGTTTTATTAATGTTTATCGGTGCATGCGCAGGCTCTACTGGCGGCGGTATAAAATGCGTGAGGATATTATTGTTGCTGAAATCGAGCATGCGGGAGCTGATTCGCGTATTAAGGCCACGCATGGTAAAACATGTAAAGCTGAACGGCGAATCAGTAAGCGAAGAAATTATTACAGAGAGTTCTGTATTCTTTGTCGTGTATCTTGGATTCTTTGGTGTTTGTTCTCTGCTGTTAATGGCTTTAAACACAGATATAATCACAGCCTTTTCTGCAGTGGCAACCTGTATGGCAAACTGCGGGCCCGGACTAGCCAAGGTCGGTCCTAGGGCTAATTTTAGTGATATGGCATACGCAGGTAAATGGATTCTGAGTTTTTGTATGCTTCTTGGAAGGCTGGAGATTTATAGTTTAATACTTCTATTTCTACCTATTACATGGAGGCGTTAATAAAATTATTAGCTGACCTTTGTGTATTTGAATTTAGGAGTTGGAGTTTTTAGATTGCTTTTCATACATAATTAGAATTATATTGACTCGAAAAAATTGAGATGATATACTTCAAAATCTATGATGGGCGATTAGCTCAATTGGCTAGAGCACTTGCCTTACAAGCAAGGGGTCATAGGTTCGAGTCCTATATCGCCCACCATTGCTTGTAAATAAATT
>MHYY01000103.1:13017-17104 GCA_001830285.1 Planctomycetes bacterium RIFCSPLOWO2_12_38_17
ATTGCTTGTAAATAAATTGTTACAAAAATTAATCAAAAAATATTTTGGGAAGTCATAAGCGCATAAAATAATTAATTAGTCGGTCGATATTTGGGGCCGTAGCTCAATTGGTTAGAGTACCAGACTGTCGATCTGGATGTTGCGGGTTCGAGTCCCGTCGGCCTCGCCATTTATGCAATAAAAAAAGCCTTGTTCAACAACTATCAAACAAGGCTTTTTCTTTTTCAAAATATTAAAGTGAAACCCAGTAACAACACCGTTAGTCTTCTTTAAAGACAATATCATCGTAATACAATTCGAGCTTATGCTTGTGTTTGAGTTCCTCCTGTGCCAGGACCTTGCATATCTTCTTCATATCCGCACTGTCTGCCGACTTGGCCATACCAACATAAAAGTTATATGATTTTTGCTCTTTCTTCATGGCTACGATCAGCACATCCTGAAAGTCCTTAATTTCGTGGACGTCTTTATCAACCAGATATTCGGTAATATGAAGGTCATGGATTTTAGCAGGCTTGAGTTGCTTGATTTTAGAAACATCGAGTTTCTGCAACATCTCCCTATGCTTCAATTCTTCATCGGCCAATTCCTTTATCCATACCCTCGCTGCTGCATCTTTTACAAACTTTAATGCGTCCGTATAAAATTTATATGCTTTATCTTCTTGCTGCGCAGCTTGTTTAACAATTTCTTTTACATCGGTTATTACCATTATTTTCTCCTTTCAAGTTTAATATTTATTTCTTTAACTTACCTGATGCTTTTAACTCAGCCAATTTGTTCTCGGCTGCAATGGCTGCGATTACACCCTCGCCTACACCTGTTGCAATTTGACGGTAAGACCATTTTCTTACATCACCGACTGCATATAATCCTTCAATAGCTGTCTCCATGTGGATGTTTGTTTCAATATGGCATCCGGCATCAACGCACAACAGATTCCCTAAAAAACCTGTATTAGGTACGCTTCCAACAAAGATAAATACACCGTTACAGGCTATACTCTTTTTTTCTTTCGTTAATACACTCTGGGTAATTATACCTTCAACCTTTTCCTTCCCATATATGCTTTCTATTAAGGTGTTGAAGATTACATTTATTTTTTGATTCGAAAATGCCTCATCCTGATAGATTTTTGTTGCCCTGAACGCATCTCTCCTGTGGATGATCTGAACGGTTCTTGCATATTTAGTCAGAAAAATGGCTTCAGTTAACGCAGAATCGCCGCCGCCCACAACAGCAACATCTTTGTTCCTGAAGAATGCACCATCACAAGTTGCGCAATAACTAACCCCTCTTCCATAGAATTCTTCTTCGCCAGGTATTCCCAACTTTTTTGGATCTGCGCCTGAAGCGAGTATTACCATATGACTTGCATATTTATCTGTATCAGTCGTTACAATCTTTAATCCGTCTATCAGCTCAAGTTTTGAAACTTCTTCGTACTTTATTTCCAGTCCAAACCGCTTTGCCTGTGCCTCCATGCGCTGTGTTAAATCAACGCCGCTGATTACGTCTGGGAATCCCGGATAATTTTCAATAAGCTCTGTGCCCAACAACTGACCGCCAACGTATCTTTTTTCTAATATTACGGTTTTAAGCAAGGCACGACACGTATAAATTGCTGCAGATAAAGCCGCAGGGCCGCCGCCGATGATAATTACATCGTAATCCCTGTTCACATTCCCTTAAGACCTTTCATCGCATTTAAGACCTGCCATCCATAAAAATTTAATGCGAATTGTTTTTTTTCTATATGACACTGTAAACACTGTTTTGTACCCTCTGTGGGCCATGCGCGTGTCAAAAAGGCCGTTTTGGATTTTTCTCCTTTTACGGTGAGTTTGTCTTTGCCTGCATGACAGAAATTGCATTCCGTTCCCATTATTTCACAAAGTTCAAACATCCTTCTTGCCTGTTGCTCGTTTTCTTTATGATGTTTTAGGTCAATATGGCAGTAATCACAATCAACACCCAGCGCTACAGATGCTCTCATCATTAATTTTGATTTTTCGCCTTCTTCTGTGAAGACTGTAAGTTCTTCATTATGACAAAAATTACAGTCCACTCCAAATAACTCGGCTATTTTTTTTACCTGTGCATCTCTCTCTTCTTTTGTCCCCTTAAAATAAGGGTTTGAATATGTAGCCGTCGGCTTGCTTTTGCTCGTCTCCTCTGTATCTGTTAAGGCAATATTGCCATAGCAAAAGGGTATCACCATACAGGCAATAAATATATAAGGGTTGAAGTGATGTTTCTTAAATAATTTTAGCATAGAATTAAACACAAAACTAATCAAGTTTATCAAATAAATCTTTACTTGCACCACAGGAAGGGCATACCCAATCATCCGGTAAGTTATCGAAAGCAGTGCCTGGTTTTACACCGTTATCAGGATCGCCCTTTTCCGGATCGTATATGTAACCACACACCCGGCACTCCCATTTTGCCATGTTTTTCTCCTTATTTTTCCGTTAATAAATCAATCGTGCCGCACAGTTACTAAATGAATTTTTCGTTTTATTACCTGAGCCTTCAAACTAATTTCTTATACATGTCTTTACTTGCACCGCAGGATGGACACACCCAATTGTCAGGTTAATTCTCAAAAGGTGTCCTAGGGTTAACACCATGATCCAGATCGCCGTCTTCCGGATCGTATATATATTCGCACACCTGACATTGCCATTTTGTCATCTGTTCACCTAAAGATTTTGATCCATAGACCATCAATTCTATCTCGTAAATCACACATTGGACAGGTAAAAGAGCATTGTACATCACCACCGCATAGCCCACTTCCCTTAACGTTAATTGTATTAGCATTCAGGTCAAAACCACGCATCTTTTTTTGACAATATGGGCATGTAAAATCAATTTCCAAGCCTATGATTTGTTTCTCTTTTTTAGGTCTTCCTATAAATATTTTTAAGGTATTTTACACTACCTTGTATTGCGTAATCAATCTTTAAAATAAAAGAAAGTGCAGGTGTTTTAAATATTCTGCACTTTCTTTTTAACCCACCCTGGATAATTGAAATTTATCGATTTTCAATTGGTGTTTGTCCTTCTCTGGCAGTTTTGTGGCACTCGAAACAAGTCTTTTCAATCATATTCGTGAAGGATTTGAAGGTTTCTTGCTGGTTGTTTGCTTTTGCGGCTTTCTGAATTTCTAGTGCTGTTGATGCTATTCCTTTCAAATAGGCATCAAATTCTTCCTTGAGTTTTGTAATCTTCTCTGAATCATTTGGATCTATTTTAGCACGCTTAAACCATTTATTTTCTTTTGGATCTACAGGGAAAAAGGTTGCATTTACCTTATAACTCTGATCCACAATGGCACCGGCTTCCTGTGCAACATACTTAAAACTTCCTGCCAATATTCCATCGAGTATATTGTTTACACGCTTTGCAATTTCATTCATCAGTACTTGGGTAGGTTCATCAACACGCTCGTGGGTAACTACCTTTTCCTCGGCCAAAATAACCTTAGCAGGATTAATAAGTGTTGTTAATCCTACCAAACTCAAACCCATTAAACTAACACTTAAAAACCTCAATCTTTTCATAACAATATCTCCTTTATTCAAATAATAACATAAAATGTATTTTAGATTTTTAAATTATACAATTCTTTAGTTCAGCTATAAATATTTTTCTAGCCTCCGCTTATTTTCATCCAATCAGGCCATTCTGGCCATTTTGGCCTGGAAGCTTCGTGGCAAGTAAAACATGCATTTTTTAACATTGCATCAAAGCTTTTATAGGTTTCTACAATATTTTGTTTTTTAGAGACTTCTGCAATATTCTTTGAGGCATCAAAAACTGCTTTTAAGTATTTTTCAAAATCCTTCTTTACAGCCTTTATGTCCTCTGATTTGTTAGGATCCTTTCCAGTTTCTTTGAACCACTCACCAATTTTTCCACCCTCCGGAAAGAAATTCTTTAATATAGCCTCGCAGTTTTCTGCAACTGCATTGGACTCCTTCACCACAGCGTCATGATCACCAATCATTATGGCGTCAAGTATTCTGGACGTATGAGAACTGATTAACTGCATGAGTGAACGGGTAGGCGTAAGTTCTGA
>MHYY01000104.1 GCA_001830285.1 Planctomycetes bacterium RIFCSPLOWO2_12_38_17
AAATTAAGTAAAATATACGGGAGAAAATTAAATGAATGCGTGCAAAAAATATTTAGCCGAATTCGTTGGGACTTTTGCATTGGTATTTATAGCGGCTGGTTCTGTATGCGCCGATTTTTATTTAAAGCAGGCGGGTGGGCAAGGACTTGGTCTCTTAGGTATTTCTATTGCTTTTGGTGTTGTTGTTATCGCTATTATATATGCAATGAGTTACGTATCAGGTTCACATGTTAATCCAGCTGTGACTATTTCTTTTTGGGTTACTAGAAGAATGGAACCCAATACGGCAATTATGTACATTATCTCTCAGATTGGAGGAGCGGTGTTGGCTGGTTATGCCTTAAAAACCCTCTTCCCCGACGCAGCTAAAACTGTGTTTCTGGGGACATGTATGTTATCAAATGGAGTGTCTGTTTTACGCGGGATGTTAATGGAATTTATAATTACATTCCTATTAGTGTTTACAATTTATGGAACCCTCATTGATAAGAGGGCATCAGCGGGATTTGCCGGAGTAGCTGTTGGATTGGTAGTATTAATTGGCGCAATGATAGGTGGAACAATTAGCGGTGGTGCTATGAATCCTGCGCGTGTGTTCGGTCCGGCTTTAGCATCAGGACAGTTTACACATCATTATGTTTGGTGGGTTGGTCCAGTTTTGGGTGGGATAGCCGCAGGTTTCGTATATGATAAGCTCTTTGCGGAAAAAAGAGGTAAAGCTTAGAATATTTTAAAAAATTTCTGTTATAAACAAAAGAATAAATTTTTAGTTATTAAAACAAACGGCAACGTGTGAATGAGCTCTGCATGTTGCCGTTTTTGCTTATTGAGGATTTATTTGTTTGACATTGATAGTATAATAAAAATTATTAAACGTGAGAATAAAAAATTCATCGAGCCCATTGTATCAACCATTTCAAGAGACAGAACACCTTTTCATGTATTAACCTCATGCATTTTAAGTCTCAGAACTAAAGACCGGACGACAAGAGAGGCTTCGAATCGGCTTTTTGCTGTTGCAAATAATCCTGAAGAAATACTTGAGCTTTCTGCAGGAGATATAGAAAGGCTTATTTATCCTGTTGGATTTTATCGCATAAAGGCAAAAAAAATTAAGGAAATTTGTCAGATATTAATTGATAAATATAATAGCAAAGTTCCCGATGAAATTGATGAATTATTAAAGCTAAATGGCGTAGGTAGAAAAACAGCAAATTTGGTGATCACGCTTGGTTATAAAAAACCAGGTATTTGTGTGGATACGCATGTTCATAGAATTACAAATCGCTGGGGTTATGTTAAAACAAGGAATCCGCATGAGACAGAATTTGCACTTCGCGAAAAATTACCAGGGAAATACTGGCTAATTATTAATGACCTTCTTGTTACTTATGGTCAAAATATCTGTGTTCCAATTTCGCCAAAATGTAGTATATGTTGTATTAGCAATTATTGCAAAAAAATCGGTGTAATCAGGCATAGATAGTATTAAGAAATTAATTTTAGTTATTCTAAATACATATTTATATATTAATAATGTGTTATTTTTTTGTCTGATGTTTAGGAATTTCAATTGTACCCTCTAAAGCCCACCTTAACGGGGGACTAAAGGGGACACCCAGCACAAGTCGCTGAAGGCATAATTTAAGTATGGTATTGTAATTATTAGATTTACAATTATAGATGAGTTCGTTTTCGCTTGACATTAAAAATCGGTTTTGTTAATATCATTGACTTGAGTAGGGCGTATTTTAAGGCTTTTTAAGGATTCTGAATGTTTTGGTAAACATGTAGGGCGATTAGCTCAGTTGGCTAGAGCGCTTGCTCGACAAGCAAGAGGCCACTGGTTCGAGTCCAGTATCGCCCACCATTTATTAGTAATAGATTAATTATGTTTTATAGCGTGAAGTGATAAAGTTATGGTTAAAATTACATTACCTGACGGAACAAAAAAAGAATACAAAAAAAATACAACAATAAAAGAAATTGCAAATAATTTGGGTGACCGTATAGGAGAAAAGGCGCTGGCTGGAAATGCAGGTGGCGTGCTAGTAGACCTGAGTTACCCTATAGAAGAAGACACTTCTATTTCTGTAATTACTGAAGATACGAACGAAGGATTGGATATTCTTCGTCATAGTACTGCCCATATTATGGCTCAGGCTGTGAGCCGTCTTTTCCCGGATGTAAAACTCGGAATAGGCCCCACAATTGGAAATGGGTTTTATTATGATTTTAGCCTATCGCGTAGTCTCACGGAAGATGATCTCAAAAAGATTGAAGAAGAGATGAGAAAAATTATCAGAGAGAATATTCCTTTTGAAAGGGCAGAATTGTCACTTGAAGAAGCCATAAAAAAAGTGGAAGCTCTTGGTCAACCTTTCAAAGTTGAACTGATTAAGGATATTGAAGATAATAAAATATCTTTTTACACTCAGGGGGATTTTATTGACCTTTGCCGTGGTCCACATATTCAGAAAACGGGCAAGGCCAGGGCTTTTAAATTATTAAGCGTGGCTGGTGCTTATTGGCGTGGGAAAGAGACGAATCCCATGTTACAGCGCATTTATGGCACTGCATTTTTTACCCAGCCAGAACTTGATAAGTATTTAAATTTTCTTGAAGAAGCCGAGAAACGAGACCATAGAAAAATAGGGAAAGACTTAGACCTGTTTAGCTTCCATGAGGAATGTGGGGCAGGTTTAACTTTTTGGCATCCAAAAGGCGCCAGGATACGTAGTATAATTGAAAATTTCTGGAGAGAAGAACATTTTAAAAGAGGTTACGATATTCTTTATAGTCCACATATTGCAAAAATTAATTTGTGGAAGACGAGTGGGCACTGGAATTTTTATCGTGAAAGTATGTATTCACCCATCGAGATTGATGAACAAGAATATATTTTGAAACCTATGAACTGTCCCTTTGCAGTGCTTATATATAAGACGAAATTACATAGTTATCGCGATTTACCTTTAAGATGGGGAGAACTGGGGACTGTGTATAGATATGAACGTTCAGGCGTGTTGCATGGACTTTTGCGTGTGCGTGGATTCACGCAGGATGATGCTCATATATTTTGCACACCAGAACAGTTGGAAGGCGAGATAATCGGAGTGATTGAACTTGCTCAGTTTATGTTGTCAAGTTTTGGATTTAATGAATACGATATAGAACTAAGTGTGCGTGGAAAAGGCGAAAAGGAAAAATATATAGGACGGGATGACGTTTGGGAACATGCTGAAAATGCACTAAAGGTTGCACTTGACAAAAAGGGTTTGAAATATAACCGCATGGAAGGAGAGGCAAAGTTTTATGGTCCAGCTATTGATATAAAGGTTAAAGATGCTTTGGGGCGTGGGTGGCAGGGTCCTACAATTCAAGTAGATTTTAACCTCCCAGAGCGATTTGATATTAATTATGTGGGTAATGATGGTTTTCGCCATAGAGTAGTGATGGTACATCGGACGGTTCTGGGTGCAATGGAACGTTTTGTAGGATGTCTGATTGAACATTATGCAGGGGATTTTCCGTTGTGGATTGCGCCAATTCAGATCAGGATATTACCTATTACTGATGCCCATATTGATTACGCAAAAAAAATACAAGCACAGTTGTTTTTAAAGAATATTAGGGTAGAATGTGATACCAGTAATGCAAAAATTAGTTATAAGATAAGAGAGGGTACTTTAGAAAAAATTCCTTATTTGCTTATCGTTGGTGATAAGGAAGTGCAGACGGGTACAGTCGCAGTAAGAAGCAGAAAAAAAGGAGATGAAGGACCATTCCTGATTGATGAGTTTATTAAGAAAGTAGAACTAGAAATTAAAGAAAAAAGATAAGTAATTTTTTATAGGAGGGATACATATATTTCACAAGAATTAAGGATTAATGATCGTATTCGTGTTTCTTCAGTACGGCTTGTAGA
Source organism: Planctomycetes bacterium RIFCSPLOWO2_12_38_17 (assembly GCA_001830285.1). Lineage (GTDB taxonomy): Bacteria > Planctomycetota > Brocadiia > Brocadiales > Brocadiaceae > PLOWO2-12-38-17. The sequence continues at coordinate 3,929 of MHYY01000104.1, forward strand.
TGAAAATGGTGCACAGGTTGGAATATTGAGTAAAGAGGAAGCGCTTGAGAGGGCAAGAAGTTTAGATTTGGATCTGGTTGAAGTAGCTCCTGATGCAAATCCACCGGTATGCCGAATTATGAATTATGGTAAATATAAATATAAACAAAGGAAAAGGATGCATCATAAGCAACATGTAGTTCAGCTGAAAGAACTGAGGCTAAGGCCAAAAACGGGTGAGCACGATATTCAAACAAAGATTCGTCAGGCAAGAAAATTTCTGGAAAATAAGGATCGTGTATTAATTAACATGATGTTCAAGGGCCGTGAAAGAATCCATGCGGAATTAAGTGACAGTATCTTAAAACAAATTGCCGCTGCTTTAGAAGATATCGCAAAAGTAGAAAAAGACAGGATATCAGATGAGCGAAGATTAGGAATGATACTCGCACCTAAATAAAAATATTTTATTTTAACTTAAATTTTCTATTATATAGCAAATAGGAGGATTTGGAGTGCCAAAATTAAAGACACATAAAGGACTTAAGAAGAGAATAAAAGTTACTGCGAAGGGTAAGGTAAAGAGATCAAAGCCTGGGAAGAGTCATCTGATGTCTGGAAAATCTGGCAGACTGAAGGGGCACATGAGGAAGAAGAAGGGTGTATCAACTGCCTTTGCTAAGAAAATGAAAAGGGCTTTAAATCAGTAGTTTATTTTATCGTTTTTTTTAAAAGGAAGAGTAGTTAAATGCCAAGAGCGACAAAAGGTTGTGCAAGAAAAAGAGCAAGAAAGAGATTATTAAACAAGACTGAAGGTTACTGGGGTGGCAGGGGAAACCTCTATCGCAAGGCGATGGAGACTTATATACGTGCTATGGTATTTTCATTCCGGGACAGAAAGGCAAAGAAAAGAAAATTCAGAGAATTGTGGATTTCGAGAATTAGCGCTGCTGTCAGGGAGCGTGGTCTTTCGTACAGTCGTTTTATTAATGGTCTAATCAAATCAAAGATTGATTTAAACAGAAAGATGCTTGCTGAAATGGCTGTTAACGACAAACCTGCTTTCGATAAGCTGATCGAACAGGTAAAAGCTTGTATATAGGAATACGTATCTTTGTTACATTGACACTTTGTAATAAGAGAAGTGGTTCTCTATAGTTTTGTCTGTATCCATTTTTTAGTTTATTTAGGCACGTCGTTTCCTTATATTAAGATAAAAGGTTAGACGTGCCTAAAATTTTTATATAGTTTGTCAAAAAGTTTTATGATTGAGAAACTTGATAAGATAAAAAGAAATTTTCACGCTGAAACCAAAAAGGTTTCAACAATTAATGATATTGAACAACTCAAGATAAAATATCTTGGCAGGAAAGGTATCATTAATGATTTAATGAAGATTATTCCCACCCTACCATCAGAACAACGCTCCTTGTTTGGACAGCAGATTAATTTACTGAAGACAGATGTCACTAATATTATTGAAGAAGCGCACAAGAGGTTTCATTCAGAATCATCTTCCAAGGTAAAGAAAGAGTTATTTGATATAACACTACCTGGCAAACACCCTTTTATTGGGAAAAAACACCCTCTTACCCAGACAATAGATGATATTAAGGATGTCTTTGCCCGGTTGGGTTTTGATGTAGCTTACGGACCAGAGGTTGAACTGGAATATTATAACTTTGAGGCGTTGAACATCCCCACCGACCACCCCTCTCGAACCGATTTTGATACATTTTATATTAAAAACGACGTGCTTTTAAGAAGCCAGACTTCTACCGTACAGATTCGTGAAATGGAAAAAAAGAAACCACCCATTCGGATTATTGCACCCGGCAGAGTGTATAGACCCGATACAGTTGATGCACGGCATTCTTTTATGTTTCATCAGGTAGAAGGTTTACTGGTAGACGAAGGTGTAAGTTTTGCTGATTTAAAGGGCGTATTGAACCAATTTATTAAAACATATTTTGGCCAGGATGTTCAGATGCGTTTTAGACCATCATTCTTCCCTTTCACAGAACCAAGTGCTGAGGTAGATATATCATGTTCTATTTGTGGCAGGAAGGGTTGTAGCGTATGTTCTTACAGTGGATGGGTTGAAATTCTTGGGGCAGGGATGGTTGACCCAAACGTGTTCAAGGCTGTGCATTACGATGTTGAAAAATATTCAGGTTTCGCATTTGGAATGGGTGTAGAACGGATTACCATGCTGAAATATTGTATAGATGATATACGTCTCTTTTATGAAAACGATATACGATTCTTATCACAATTTTAAATGAAGATTAGCTGTAATTGGTTAAAAGATTATATTTGTTTTTATTTATCGCCACAAGAGCTTGCAGATAAATTAACTAATGCAGGTCTGGTGGTTGCGGATATAAAATCAGTAGAAGAGGATTTTTGTTTAGAAGTAGAGGTTACTTCTAATCGTCCCGATTGTCTGGGAATAATTGGAATTGCTCGTGAAGTTGCAGCGGTGACAGGTGGAATCCTGCGGTATCCTGAGACAAATTATATTTGTGAGTCAATAAATGTATCAAAGTTCATTAATATTGTAGTTGACGACTCGATTTTATGCCCTCGATATACGGCGCGTGTAATAAGGAATGTCAATATAAAACAATCCCCTGAGTGGATGCAAAAGAGGTTAAGATGCTTAGGGCTTAGGCCTGTAAATAATATTGTTGACATTACAAACTATGTGATGATGGAGACAGGACAGCCCCTTCATACATTTGATCTAGATAAATTATCAGGGCAAAAAGTAATTGTTAGAAGGGCAATGGCTGGTGAGGAAATAGTTGCAATCAACGGTGCAAGACGCGCTCTTTTTCATGACATGTTAGTAATTGCAGATAGTAAAAGACCGGTTGCTATTGCAGGTATTATCGGAGGTA
>MHYY01000105.1:0-4999 GCA_001830285.1 Planctomycetes bacterium RIFCSPLOWO2_12_38_17
AAGAAAGGAAACTACAGAGTCCCAACGTGTGCTTATTGCCATATGCAGGAAGGAAATCACAACCCACAGCAATTCGGAACGATCTATAGCGATATGGGTATGTTTGAAGTTGACCGTGGAGCGCCGAAGCATAAGGCAAAGAGGGATGCATGGATAAAGAAGTGTCAGGATTGCCATTCTCCAAGGTTTGCCGCTGATAAGTTAAAAGAGATGGATGATGGCGTCAGGTTGAGCTTCACAAAGTGGAGGGAAGCGGCGGCCATTATCGTTGGCTGTTTCCTGGATGGTGTAGTTGATCCTATGCCAGAAGGTTCACCGCCAGACTGGTACGGTCATTACACATTCAGCTTGTTACCAGGCGGCGATCCAAGGTTCTATGCGACTTCGAACCTTGAGCGTCTTGGGCTGGAAATGATTTGCTATCTGGTTGGTAATACATACAAGGCATTAGCTCATATGTCTATGTACAACGCTACGTATGGAAATGGTGGTGCCTTTGAAACTGATAGAAAGTTGATTGAGATCAAGACAGAGGCTGCTAAATTGAGAAGGTTCGCTGCTATTGAGAAGAAGATTGGTCTCGAACACAAACCAGAGGCATTCTGGCAACATGGTGAATATTCAGACTTATTACCAGGCTGGATAAGGAAACCAGGCGATGTAGATGTTGAATGGTTCAAGAGGACTGATATTCCTCACCGTGCTAATGCAGATACTGGTGTTGAAGTACATCATTAATCTGTAAGATATCTGGTTAAAAATAACCAGATTTTTTGAATGTTAAACGATGAGGGTAGCAGGTATTTTGCTACCCTCATTGTGTTTATAAATATATTTTCTCTCAAATTTAGTGAGGTGGATTTTTATGGGGACAACAGTTTTAAAGTCTAGTGTATCTGAAAAGGGTAATGTAGAAGTAACAAGTTTGCCCGATAAAACGGGACATTTTGGACGATTTGGTGGAAAGTTTGTACCAGAAACTATAATGCCCGCATTGGATCAACTGGAAAAGGCGTACTTGGAGGCCAAAAACGATCCAAATTTTATTGATGAACTAGAGTATTACTTGAGAGAATATGTTGGGCGCCCATCCACTTTATATTATGCAGAACGTTTAACCAAAAAGCTGAATGGTGCAAAAATATATTTAAAGAGGGAAGATTTAAATCATACAGGTGCCCATAAAATAAATAATACGATAGGGCAGATATTACTTGCTATTAGAATGGGTAAAAAGCGGATTATTGCTGAGACAGGGGCTGGTCAGCATGGTGTGGCTACTGCAACCGCGGCTGCCATGTTTGGTATAGAATGTAATGTATATATGGGTGAAGAAGACATGCGGCGTCAGTCACTGAATGTCTTCAGGATGAAGTTGCTTGGTACAAAAGTTATACCTGTAACAAGCGGATCGAAAACATTGAAAGATGCAACAAATGAGGCATTCAGAGACTGGATGGCATCCGTAATACATACTCACTATATTTTAGGTTCTATTGTTGGTCCTCATCCTTACCCCGTGATGGTGAGAGATTTCCAGACGGTAATAGGCAAAGAAGTTAAAAAGCAAATACTTGAGAAAGAAAATAGATTGCCGGATTATTTAATTGCTTGTGTAGGCGGTGGAAGTAACTCGATGGGTTTATTCCATCCTTTTATTGGGGATAAAGAAGTTAAAATGATTGGTGTTGAAGCAGGAGGTATAGGACCTGAAATTGGTCAACATGCCTCTACGCTCACAAGTGGGAAGGTAGGCATTTTACATGGCAGTGCAAGCTATGTATTACAGGATGATGATGGACAGACATTGCCTGTTCATTCAATATCGGCAGGATTGGACTATCCAGGCGTTGGTCCGGAGCATAGCTACCTGAAAGATATTGGAAGGGCGCAGTATTTTTCTATAACGGATGATGAGGCTGTAAATGCTTTCCAAGAATGTGCGCGACTGGAGGGTATCATCCCTGCGCTGGAGGCAGCCCATGCTATTGCATATACAATGAAATTTGCTCCAACGTTAAGTAAAGAAAAAATAATTGTGATTTGTTTGTCTGGCAGTGGTGATAAAGACTCGTTTGAGGTCGCAAGAAAACTTGGTTATAAGTTTTAAGTTAAAATCTATCTTGGGTAATGAGTTCTGCGTATTTTAAGTAAATAATTTTAATGAACAGAATTGACAAAAAATTTTACGAATTAAAAAGTAAAAAAAAGCCTGCCTTTATACCATTCCTCACTGCTGGGGATCCTGACTTAAAGACTACAAAAGCATTAATTTTGGAGTTTGAAAAAAGGGGTGCCGATATAATAGAACTTGGTATCCCTTTTTCTGATCCAATTGCAGATGGACCTACTATTCAAGCCTCATATTATAGGGCATTGGTTAAGGGTGTAAAAGTTGCTCAAATCCTTGATATGGTTTCAGAATTACGTAAGGAGTCTGTGATTCCTATTGTTTCAATGGTGTCTTACAGTACTGTTTATAAGATGGGTTGTCTGAATTTTATTGAGAAAGCAATAAAAGCCGGATTGGATGGATTAACGATTCCAGACCTTCCTGTTGAAGAGAATAACGAAGTATTCGAGCTCGCAAAAAATAGAGATTTTAAAATAGTCTTCTTTGTTGCACCTACTACTACAGACATGCGTATGGCTTTAATTACTGAGAAATCACAGGGTTTTTTGTATTATATTTCGGTGGTAGGTATAACAGGTGTAAGAGATAAATTGCCGGATGACGTTATGCAGAATATAAATAAATTAAAAAGTATTACAAATACTCCGATTGCAGTAGGATTTGGTGTTTCTACGCCTGAACATGCAAGGATGATTGGAAAAGTAGCTGATGGAGTCATAGTTGGTAGTGCGATTATCAATGAAATTGAAAAGTACTCAGGTGAATCTACTAGGAAATTGATTAAGTATGTTGGTGAACTTGTGGGGAAATTAATTACTGGGGCAAAAGGTTGAATTTATATAAGTTCTGATACAGGTTTATCTTGGTTTACCGTTTTAAAATAATAGTTTTTTTATATTGACTTAAATGTTAAATTAAGTATAATATTTTTTCTAAAATTTAGGCGAATTAACATTTAAAGTATTTTAAATTATGTAAAATTAAATGTAGAAAGGGGGTGGTATGCAGGAGTTGATGCTTGAGTCTTTTTTATTGTATAACACAATCAAAGGACGATTGTGGCGTATGGATTATGAGAAAGGAGGAGGTTTAAGATATCATGCATAAATTTTTAAGATTAACTTTGGCGTCAGCCTTAATTGGTTGCGGGACACTGGGTGTTGTCGCCGGCCTGATGACAAAAGAGGCTAAAGCTGTAGAAATTATCACCCACTGGGTACCTCATGAAGTTTATGGACAAATAGGTGAACCAGATAACAATGGTAAGGTGTTCTTCTCAGGTTTAGGTGCAAAATACATGGGCTATCCAAAACATGAGAATGCCCCACCATATCCTGGAAAGTACAGCAAGTTCTGGAGAACATTACCTGCATATCGTTATTACATACCGGATTATACGTATAATAGGGATGAAGTGAGACCTTCAAACCCAATAAAAGGTACATTCACTTTAGAGCAGTGCGTAGGCTGTCACTCTGTTATGACACCTGGCATTGTCAGGGATTATAAAAAGAGTGCTCACTCAAAGGCAGAACCAAGCCCAACCGGTTGCGATAGCTGTCATGGTAACAACCACCAGAAGTTGAGCATGCCATCATCAAAGGCTTGCGGCACCAGCGAGTGCCACGAGACGCAGTATAGCGAGCAGGGACAAGGTGGTATTGGTTCACACGCTTCCTGTTCCAGCTTTGCTCAGGTAGAATGCGCTTGGTCAATTGAAAGGCCACCAGGAGATACCGCTGGTTGCACGTTTTGTCATACAAGCGCTGAAGAGAGGTGCAGCACCTGCCATCAGAGGCATCAGTTTAGTCCGGCAGTTGCAAGACATTCTGAGCAGTGCAAGACTTGCCACTGGGGTAAGGATCACAGAGACTGGGAAGCTTATGATATCGGTCTCCATGGTGTAGTATATCAGGTCAATAAATGGGATCCAAAGCAGTTTGACTGGACAAAGAAATTGGCAGATGCAGACTATGTTGGCCCAACTTGCCAGTACTGCCATATGAGGGGTGGTCATCACAACGTACAGAGATTCTCAACAGTGTATACCAGTATGGGTATGTCAATGGCTGATCGTGGCGCTCCAATCTGGAAAGAGAAGAGGGATCGTTGGGCATCAGTTTGCGACGATTGCCATTCGCCAAGGTTTGCTAAGGAAAACTTGCAGGCGTTGGATGAAGCCTGTAAGGATGCTAGTTTGAAGTATCGTGAAACCTTCAAGGTTGCTGAAGATCTTGTTAAGGATGGTGTCGCAGACCCTATGCCAAAAGATCTCGCTCCTGACTGGTCAGGTCAGCACGTCTGGAGTTTGAAGATCGGCGCTTACCATGATGGTGAAGCATACGGTGGTAAGACTGGCGAGTCTGGTGAATTCAGGATGTCGAACTGTTCGGATATAGAGCGTCTCTGCTTCGAGAGCGTTGGATATTTCCAGACATATATCATGAAGGGTATGGCGCATGGTTCATGGAACGATGCAACATATTCTGATGGTTCGTTCGGTATGGATCGTTGGTTGGTCAACGTAAAGCAGGATGCTTCACAGGCAAGGAGACTTGTTGCACTTGAGAAGAAGGTTGGTATCACCTGGGTTCCAGAGAGTTTCTGGAAGACTGGTGAATGGCTCGACCAGTTGACTGGTCCTTACATCGTGAAGAATCATCCAGGAAAGACCATCTTCGATCTGTGTCCGGATCCAGGTTGGTTAGATACTCATCATGCGCCTGCTGAGGAAATTGAATACATCAATAGGAAGTTGAAGGAATTAGGCATGAAGGCTGGTGAGCATGGCGTTCATCATGGTGAAGCTGAACATGATAAAGGTGCTAGGTCACAGAGTGAACACTAAATTGTAGAAGTGGTTTT
>MHYY01000105.1:5009-9003 GCA_001830285.1 Planctomycetes bacterium RIFCSPLOWO2_12_38_17
TTTTTTTATAAAACGTAGAAAAATAAAGGAAGCTGTGCGAAGTTTGCACAGCTTCCTTTATTTTTAATTGAAATCAAGGATTTTTCAAATATACTTAAAATTCAAATTTAAACTTTGGTGTTTGTTAAATTTATAAAGTTATTGCCCTATAATAGAGATATTACTATAAAATGCCAGAATAGAATAACAATTGTGACAAATTCTGTTTTTTATATCTAAAATTCGAATAATTACTTGATGGAGTCTTGCTGGAATGTATAGAAATTTAATTTTAATTGTATTTTCTGTCTCCCTTTACATGTTTGTGGGATGTGGAAAGTCTGAAAAGTATATTGAAACTGCTGATGCGCTTATGAAGGAGAAAAAACTAGATGAAGCATTAATTGAGTATAACAAGGCAATCGAGACTGGCGAGTCCCCTGCACGTGCCTATTATGGCAGGGGAAGTGTATATCTGGAGCAAGAAAAGCTGGAGGAAGCAGCAACTGACTTTAAAAAAGCAATTGACATTAATCCAACTTTTATTGACGCACATAAGAAATTAGCAGAAACATTTACAAAGATTGGCGCCCCGGATGATGAATTTCAAAAGCGTTTTAAGGCTATTGAAAATGACCCTGACAACCCGTTAAATTATGTGGACCTTGGCGTTTTCCTTCACAAGCTTGAAAAGGACATAGATGCCATTGAGCAATATAAAAAGGCATTAGAACTCGATCCAAAAAATCCTTACATTATGTTTAACCTTGGGGTGGGTTATTTGGATATGGGCTTGTATGAAGATGCTGAAAACATCTTTGGAAAGGTCACGGAAATTAATCCTTCCTATGATAACGCTCACTATAATCTTGCCGTTTCTTTGCACAAGCAGGGAAAGGTTGATGAAACTATAAAAGAACTCAACAAAACGCTTGAGGTAAATCCTAAGTATTCTGATGCCTATGTTGTGTTTGGCTTGATTAGCCTTACAGAAAAGAAGTTTGAGGAGGCTATTGCGCACTATAATAAGGCAATGGAAATAAATCCTGATAATCTTAACGCTCGTTATCAAAGGGCGATTGTTTTTGCACTGCAAAAAAGGTATGACGAGGCTTTGACAGAGAATATGGCAGTGCTGGAAAAGAATCCCAAATATGTCAATGCGGCATATAATATCGGCGTTATTTATCACAGGACAGACCGCCTCGACAAGGCAATGGAATGGTATGATAAAATAACCAAGAAGATTGACCCTCTTTATGAAGACGCTTATTACAACAGGGCACAACTCTATTCGATGAAGGGCGACCACAGCAAGGCTTATAGTGATTATATCTCCTACTCGTATATTACAAAGTGGAGGACAGGGAAAGACCCTGCTGTAGTGTACAAACAAGATGAGATAAAAGAGATGTTCCTAGAGTCTGTTCCTACTTTAAAGGGTCAGGAAAAGGACCAGGGATTGGAGTTAAAATCAAACTAGATGTTGCAAAAAATATTATTAATTTCACTAATCGGCTTAATAATTTTATTTGTTCATGATTATGGGTTTGCAAGAGAATCCACATTGATTGGCGACAGATGTTTTGATGAAGGTAAATGGGATGAGGCTATTCATGAGTATGAAAAGGCTATTAAAGAAGGTGGAACCCAGGCAGAAGTATATTATAAATTAGGAAATGCCTATTATAAGAAAGGTGCATTAGAAAAAGCAATCGAGGCATTTAATAAAGCGACGCAAATAAAGCCGGATTATGCCGAGGCTTACCATAAATTAACGGAAGTTAGTATGAAGGTTGAACCGCCTAAAGACGAGTTGAAGGTTTCCTTGAAGGAGGTTCAGGAGAATCCTAATGATGCAGATTGTCATCTCCGGCTAGGGCTTATTTATTATAAACGTAATAACATAGAATATGCAAAAAGAGAATATGAGACGGTAATCGGGCTTAACCCTAAAAAAGCAGAGGCATATTTTAATCTGGGTGTCTTATATCAGGATATTAACACGCATGATGAGGCAATCGAGATGTACAAAAAGGCAATTGAAATTAATCCAGAGTACGATAAAGCCCATTTTAATCTCGGAATTGCGTATTACAAGACCGGTAAACTGGATGAGTCTGTTTCTGAGTATAAGCGGGTTATTGAGATAAATCCTGACTATATTAATGCGTATGATAATTTGGGAATTGTTTATTTTGTAAAAGGTTCGTATTCTGACGCCCTCGAAGCATTGAAGAAGGCATTATCAAAGAGTTCAAACGCTGCCAAGATTCACTATTACCTTGGCAATGTTTACAATAAGATGGATAAGATGGATAAGGCAATAGCTGAGTATAAAAAGGCAGTGGAAGCCAATTCGAAATTAGTTGCGCCGCATTATAATTTAGGCGTCATTTATCTTAAAAATAAAATGGTTGATCAGGCCATTATGGAATTTACAAAGTCAATTACCCTTGACCACGATTATGCCAATGCCTATCTAAACCGCGGTAAAGCTTATGAATTGAAGGGCGACAGGGTAAATGCACAGAACGATTACAATTCCTACCAACATGCCAAATCGGCCTTTGCAAGGATTTATAAAGAAGAGAACGTATCCTCCTATTATGAAGGTTCAAATCCTGATAAATAAGCATGGAATGCACAGTTATGTTAACTATTAGTGCACTTCTTTACCCTTATCTTCCTGCTTGCTATTCTCTTTGACAGGTTTCCCGGTTTCTTGTTTAGAATCTTTTGCACATCGGAAGCCGATACTCTTGTTTCGGTCCTCAGGTTTTCCAAATATCCTTACAGCACAGCGCATTTTATATGCATAGGGAGCAAATAATGACCCCCCTTTAATTATTCGCACGCCGGTGCTGTTTTCCGGTCCTTTTGGATTAATGCTTGGGCTGGTTTGGTAATATTCAGGGTGATACCAATCGTTGCACCATTCAGAAACACTGCCGATTAAATCCATGCATCCATAGGTGCTCTTCCCATACTCAAAGCTACCTACAGACAAAGGCGCATCAGGTCCGACATTGCATCGCTTTGCATCCCACACATTGCCCCATGGAAACCTGCGTCCGTCTGTTCCTCTGGCAGCTTTCTCCCATTCGGCTTCAGTGGGTAAGCGTTTGCCTGCCCATGCAGCATAAGCATAAGCATCGTACCAGTCGACACGGCTCACAGGATAGTCAGGGTAATCGAAATATGGATAGTCCCAACCTGTGTGAGGTGTGCCAGGCGTATGGTCTTTATTTTTTAGTTCACCTGGGAAACATTTACTGTGGTCGCCTGTGCTTTTGATATATTGCAAAAATTCCCAATACCGGGCATTGGTGACCTCATATTTATCAATAAAGTAGGTATCTAAATGTACTTCATGTAGCGGAGTTTCTTCAGGAATAAATTCGTCTTCTGTTGTGCCCATAATAAACTTTCCCGCAGGAATTAATATCATTTCATTCCATTTTTCACCATTTTCAACCAGGGCATTTTTCATCCTTTCATCCCTGTCTGCCAGCGTTAACTCTTTGCGTTGATTCTTTTCTGATGGCTTTAGGCCTTTTTCTAATTTATTGATGTAAACTTTAACGTCCTGCAATGTCTTTTGATAATTTTCAGCTAACTTAGTTTCCGGGGGTTGTGCCTCCAATAATGTTTTACATTTGTCGAGATGAGTTAAGGCTTCACTCTGGTTTCCCAGCTTCCAATAAATTCCACCCATATGAAAATGAAGCGATGGAAGTTCGGGATTTAACGTTTCTGCCTTTTTGTACTCCTCTAAAGCTCCTTCAAAATCATTAATTTCTTCGCGGAGTCGATTACCTTCCATAAAGTGATACATGGCTGCTTTCATCTTTTCTTCTTGAGTGGCATCTGGCGGAAGGTTAATCTCTATTTTTTTATCGGGTAAAGATGTTTTTTTATCAGTTGAAGATTGAAGGATGAGTTGAGTTCCATCATTTTTACAAAACTTTTCTCCAGGATTTGCTTTTTGCTTACAGGTTGGACAGATAAGAAC
>MHYY01000106.1:0-3659 GCA_001830285.1 Planctomycetes bacterium RIFCSPLOWO2_12_38_17
GAGTTTCTGATTGCGTACAATATAAATTTGAATACAACCAAAATTGAGATTGCCAGCAGGATTGCAGGTATTATAAGGACTTCCGGACCGGTGATAAGAAACGAGAAGGGTGAAAAGATGCGTAAGCCCGGATTATTAAAATTTGTGCAGGCAATGGGTGTGTATCTGAAGGAGTACAATATTACACAGGTTTCCACGAATGTGCTGAACTATAAGGTTACACCGCCTCATGTGGTGTTTGAGGAGGTGAGGAAACAGGCAGGCAGCATGGGCTTACAGGTTACGGGCAGTGAGGTTGTGGGTTTGATTCCCAGAGACGCCTTGCTTATGGCGGGTCGTTTTTATTCAAATGAAAAGTCGGAAGATAGGCTTATTGCAGTGGCTATTGAAAGACTGGGATTGAGTCAATTAAATAAGTTTATTACAGAGAAAAAGATTGTTGAATATTTGCTGAAAGAGAATAATTAGCCTTATTATTTCCTTTAAAAAGGGGGGATTAAAGGAGTGTGTAACCATGTACTTAACATACCCCCAGCCCCTCTTGATAGAGGGGGGTCTGACCATCACCCTTCCTTTTATTTATACATTACCAGCTCATAATCCATGCTCCCAAGCCCAATCTCCTGGGCGTAATTAATCTGAATGGTGTAATCAATACCGGGCCAGGCATCCTTGAAAAAATCCTTTCCTGAGTGCTCCTTAATAATATTCGTGGTTGCTTTTTCAATGGCGACCGGGTCTGTGGATGCAATAATACCGATATCAGCAATATCTGGCTCAAATGGTTTGCCCATACAATCGCAGTGCTTTGTAATGTGTGTAAGAAAATTGAAAAAGACAATTTTCCCCGCCTTTCCCTTCATAATGGCCAGGCAGTACTCTGCAACTTTTTTTTGAAGGTTAACAGTGCTCTCATCCCAGGCAATCTTCACGGCATCAAACTGACAGACGGCCAGGCACTCCCCACAACCAATACATATTTTGGGATCGATGATGGCATAGTGCTCTCCTATTTTAATTGCCCCCACAGGACACCACCTGCCACATACCCCACAGATATTACATCGTTTTTTAAGGATTTGAGGAATTACTCCGGAATGTTGCGCTAGTTTTCCACCACGTGATGAGAGTCCCATTCCAACGTTTTTAAGTGTAGCGCCCATACCCGTCGCTAAATGTCCTGTCACATGTGCGATTGAAACAATGGCATTAGCAGCCCTTGCCACGCCTGATACGAATGCGTATTTGCATAGTTTTTGGTTGATTTCTACCTTTACATCATGCTCACCAAAAAGGCCATCCCCTATGATAATTGGAGCGCCTGTATTCTCGTAACTGAAGCCGTGGTCATGGGCGTGTGAAATGTGGTCAACTGCGTTTGTACGCCGTCCTTCGTATAACGTGTTTGTCTCAATCAGAAATGGCTTCCCGTTGCACTCCTTTACCTTGTCCACTACAGCCTTTATAATCGGCGGTTTGAGATGTCCGATATTTCCTTTCTCACCGAAGCTGGTCTTTACGGCGACCATATCATTTTTTTTGATAGCATTCTTAAATCCAGCAAAGTCGAACAACTGCTTTACCTTCACGGAGCGGGAAGATAAATCCTCTCCATTTTCAGTTTTAATAAAGAATACCTTGCTTTTCATTTTATCCTCCATTAAACGAGAGATTCTTCTTTATGAAACGAGGCAGGAAGACACATGATTATATCATTGATATTCAGTAATGTTAAGCGTAAATCAGGTAATAAATCTGATATTGGGTTTGACAAATAACAAAGGACATTCTTTAATTATGATACCTTGAAATAGCCTTTTTTATTGTGAGTTATATTAATCTTGTAGAGACACGCCATGGTGTGTCTCTATAGTATGATTGCAGTGTGTCTATACATTTTCAAGTCGTCAAAATTATCGGATGGTGATTAATAAACCTACAATGGATAAACCGCCGCATTCCGTATTGAACCAGCCAGTTCAATACCTGAAAGGCGTTGGACCAAAAAGGAGTGAAACACTCAGACGGCTGGGGATACATACGATTTATGATATGCTGTACTATTTTCCGCGTGATTATAAAGACCGCACCCGGATACAAAAGATTTCTGAGGCAAAGTTGGGAGGAGAGATTACCATACAGGGTAAGGCGCTTGGTGTTAATTCCAGGGTGGCAAGGAACAGGATGCACATTCTTGAAGTTTTCGTAGGTGATGAAACAGGCACAGTTGCCGCAACGTGGTTTAATCAACCTTTTCTTGCAAAAAAATTTCGTATCGGAGATATTCTGTTTTTGCATGGGAAAGTCGGTGCTTATAAATATTTGCAGTTATTAAGCCCTGAATTTGAAATTATCAGTGAAGACGAAGTTAATGTTAAGGGTGGTGAAATTATTCCGGTTTATCCGTTAACAGAAAGTATAAGCCATATACATTTCAGGAAGATTATGAGAGATACAGTTAATAGTTTTTCAGACTATATTGAGGAGATATTACCTGAGAAGATTATCAGGAGAAATCAATTGGTACCTCTTAAAAGTGCCTTAAAGGACATACATTTTCCAAAATCATTCGATTGTTTGAAGGATGCGAAATACAGGCTGGTTTATAATGAATTGTTCATACTGGAAATAGCCATGGCTTTGAGAAGACGGTGTATTAAGGAAGAACGGGGGATATCGTTCAGGGTGGGTACAAATGTAGATTCACACATTCGCAAACTTATACCTTTTAACCTGACAGGCGCACAGGAACGGGTGATTAATGAAATTAAGGAGGATATGCGAAGCGATAAGCCCATGAATCGTCTGTTACAGGGTGATGTTGGTTCTGGCAAGACGGTTGTGGCAATTTATGCCGTACTTGCAGCAATTGCTAATGGTTATCAGGCTGCCCTTATGGCGCCGACAGAAATACTGGCAGAACAGCATTATCAGACTATTCAAAAATACCTTGCTAATTCGCACGTGCGCGCTTGTTTATTGACAGGAAAGACAAATACCAGGCAGAGAAAAAGCGAACTACAGCAAATTGCGGATGGCAATATCAATCTTGTTGTTGGGACACATGCCCTTATTGAAGAAGCAGTCAATTTTAAACAGTTAGGGCTTGTAGTGGTAGATGAACAACACAAATTTGGCGTTGTACAGCGGTTGAAATTGAAAGAAAAGGGTACGTGTCCAGATATGCTTATTATGACGGCAACACCTATTCCCCGCACACTTTCTTTGACTGTGTTTGGAGACCTTGATATTTCAGTAATTGACGAGATGCCGCCCGGACGCACCCCGATCAAAACTATGCTTGTGCCTAAGGATGATGAAAAAGAGGCTTATAACTTTATCCAGAGTGAGATAAAAAAAGGTAGACAGGCATTTATTGTCTATCCGCTTGTTGAGGAATCGAAAGTTTTCGATTTAAAATCGGCAACAACAGAGGCAAAAAGACTGCAGAATGAGGTATTCCCTGCTTTGAAAATAGGTTTACTGCACGGGCAGATGAAACCTGCAGAAAAGGAAAAAGCGATGTCGGATTTTAAAGAGAGACAATATGATGTTCTGGTTTCAACTATAATAATTGAGGTTGGGATTGATGTGACAAATGCAACAATTATGGTAGTTGAACATGCCGAGCGATTTGGGCTTTCTCAACTTCACCAGTT
>MHYY01000106.1:3670-6429 GCA_001830285.1 Planctomycetes bacterium RIFCSPLOWO2_12_38_17
TTGGCCGTGGAAGCGAGCAATCACACTGTCTCCTTTTTGGCGATCCAAAAACTCCTGAGGCAAGGGAACGTCTAAAGATTATGACAAAGACTAATGACGGATTCAAGATTGCTGAGATGGATTTTAGATTGAGAGGTCCTGGTGAATTCTTTGGAACCAGACAGCATGGGTTGCCTGAATTAAAGATTAGCGATCTTTTAAGAGATTTTTCCATTCTCAAACAGGTGCGAAAAGACGCCTTTGAGATTGTTGCGGAGGACACGCATCTAGCATCCCAGGCGCATTTAAAAATCAAGCAGAAGATAATTGAGACATTTAAAGACCGACTGGAGCTTGTTAATATAGGTTAATTATTTTATTTCGTGATGGCTTGTTATTGTACAAACTTTTTGTACGGATGCGGTCATGTATAAGAGAATCGTTCTGTTTATCTATATCTGTTGTTTTATTATTATTTTTTATGTTGACAGTTTTGCAAATGAAGGCAGAAAAGTATCGCTGGATGGACAAGATTTCAGCATGGAGTCTTTCTTTGAACTCAAGGGAATGGGATTCGTTAAGGATAAGGTTAATTTCAATAAAGGGTGGCTGGGTGTATTTATGGAGAATGCAGAAGGGAAGGGAATTACGGCAAAGGAGGTTGTGAAAGGTTCTCCGTCCGATATAGCAGGTATAAAGGCGGGCGATATTATTACAAAGATTAATGGCGAAACCACCATAGGCAAAGAAGGTGAAAATCTGATTAAATTCAAGAAAACTGTTGAAACAATTGGCGCGGGCGGTTCGCCAGCAATAACTGTTTTAAGAGATGGTAATGAAATTGTTTTTAACCCAAAACTTGTTGCAAAACTATTGAAAGATGTAAAAGAGAGAAACGATTATTTAGTTTCTACCAGATATTCAGGAACCAGTACAGCAAGCGCTCAGGCTTGTGAATCAGAAGTGACATCAGTAAAAGAAAAGAACGCTTCGGATAAAATAGGTTTTATGGAATTTGCTCTCAGGTATAAAAAATATAGGGATAAAGTTGGTGAGTTATTACAAAGAATAGGTGAGGAAGTTTATGTCAGAGAAGGTTTTCAGAAAGATTTTAAGTCAAATCCGTTCCGTTTGTCCCTTGTTAATCAAATAATGCTACATCCGATGGAGATGCCAGAGGTTAGTCAGGCAATTTACAACAAACTCTCTGATGGAGATAACATTAAGCGACTGTCCTGTATAGCAGAATTGCTGGATATTAATATTGATTTTTCAGGTAACAAGGGAGTATCCACGCTTACACCTGATTTACGCAGTAGTAATACCGCCAATTCCTTGCAGGGGCAATTACAGTCCATTATTGATAGTATGGCATCATGTATTGTTCTTATAAAAGAGGCATTTGGCAGTTTATCTCATGAAGAGGTTGAATTTCTATATCAAAATGCTCATAAAGTCTGGTCGCCTGAAAAGAAAATAGAATCACAAGACCTTGTAAAGTTTCTGGAGTTATCTCAAAAGGTTGATATTGCAAAAGTTTTTGAGGCAATGTCATTGTTATTAAGCAGTGCAGACTTAGCTAGAATAGCACAATCAGAAGAAGGCATTACACAGGGAAAGATAGCGCCGTTTCAATTACAGGAATCCGTTAAATATGAGAACGGTCATAATATAGCATTGAATGATAAAAATTTTACAGGCGATATCTTGTTTGTTCAGGATACTATGTATGGGAAGATTGTTGTCGGTGGGACAGGGACGTCCTATTATTACAGTAATGCGGCAGTAATTATTGACCTTGGAGGGAACGACTTTTATTTTAACAATGCAGGCGCTTCGGACAAGGATATGCCGGTGTCTGTTTGTTTGGATTTTTCTGGGGATGACGTTTACAATGCGGCGAATCCGTTCGCCCAGGGTGCAGGAAGGTTTGGGGTGGGCTTGCTTATAGACAGTAAAGGGAATGATAAGTATTTGGGCAAGGAATATACACAGGGTACGGGCATATTTGGCGTTGGTATGTTGCTCGACAATGAAGGTGATGACTTTTATAGTGGGAATATGATAAATCAGGGCACGGGTTTTTTTGGTGCAGGATTAATTAATGATAATAATGGTAACGATGTATATTTCAGCCAGCAGTATGCGCAAGGTGTTGGATTTACCAGGGGGTTTGGTGCATTGCTGGATGCCAGTGGAAATGATTTTTATTTTGCTGGTGGGAAATATCCTGATTTCAGAGAACCTGATAAATCTTTCCAATCAATGTCACAGGGGATGGGTATGGGCATCAGGCCTGAGGAGTCTGTTGTCGGGGCGTCTGGCGGGATTGGCGTGTTGATTGACCAGAAAGGGTCTGATCAATATCATGGCGACTATTTTTCACAGGGCAGCGGGTATTATTTTTCTCTGGGTATTTTGTATGATAAAGAGGGTTATGATAAATATTATGCCGGTCGCTATGCCCAGGGCGCTGGTATTCATTCCGCTATAGGTGTATTGAATGATGAGTCAGGCGATGATACCTACGCATGTTCTTTTGGCGTGTCGCAGGGATGCGGACATGATACTGGTATAGGTTTTCTGGTTGATAATAGAGGGGAGGACGTCTACATCAGCAAAACTACTTCACAGGGTATAGGTATTGAAAAAGGAATCGGCGTTTTAGCCGATTTTCAAGGGAGCGATGTTTATCAGGCGAATAGCAACAGCCAGGGGTTTTCAATCCCGTCGCAGAATGAAGAGTTTATAAGCATGGGGATTTTAGCCGATAACCAGGG
>MHYY01000106.1:6436-23811 GCA_001830285.1 Planctomycetes bacterium RIFCSPLOWO2_12_38_17
ATAACCAGGGGGATAAGGACGTTTTCCAAAATGGTGTAAAAGAAAACCTGTTATTATATCGGGCTAATGGGGGGATTTTGTTAAATAAATAAGTAGCGTGCAATTTCGGATTGCGGAATTCGGATTTCTGATTTGAAAAAGAATAAATTGGACGAATAGGAGGATAAGATGGATCGCAACGAAATGAAAAGCAGAACAAAAAAATTTGCCAAAGATATTATTAAGCTATGCCGAAAGTTTCCAAACGATATGGAAGGTAGATTAATTGGTAATCAGATATTTCGTTCAGGGACTTCTACGGCTGCCAATTATAGAGCAGCATGTCGAGCAAGGTCAACAGCTGATTTTATTTCAAAGCTATCTATTGTTGAGGAAGAGGCAGATGAAACCTTGTTTTGGCTTGAGTTGATAAAGGAAATGGAAATTGTTGATAAAACATTACTTAATCCTTTGATGCAGGAAAATAACGAAATAATAGCCATTATCGTTTCATCAATCAAAACAGCCAGAAAGAATAAAAAGTGATTTCAAAATCCAAAATCCGAATTCCGCAATCCGAAATCACTTTTGTTAATATTAGCATTAAATACCTTCGTAAAATACATATTTTAACAAATAGAAATAGGGATCTCCTGAAATGCAGATAGGAC
Organism: Planctomycetes bacterium RIFCSPLOWO2_12_38_17; assembly: GCA_001830285.1. Lineage (GTDB taxonomy): Bacteria > Planctomycetota > Brocadiia > Brocadiales > Brocadiaceae > PLOWO2-12-38-17. The sequence continues at coordinate 7,087 of MHYY01000106.1, forward strand.
TTATCGAACGCAAAGGACATGTCCTGACGAGGTCTACCTTGAAGTGCCTCAAGGAGGTAGCCTCGATTAACCCGACGCTTGGGTGTATTCATCAGTGCGCATATTGTTATGCAAGTGGATATGCGAACTACCCCGGCGATGGTAATGTGCTTGTTTATGCAAATTTACCTGAAAAATTGAAAAATGAGTTATCAACCCGCAGAAGACTTCCTGCCTATGTATTTTTTAGCCCGGCGTGTGATGTTCTTCAACCCATACCGCAAGTACTAAAAGTAACGTATGAATTAATGCGTATTTTGTTTGAAAACGGTATTGGCGTAAATTTACTCACGAAGGGTAGAATTCCTGTAAAGTTCATGCAATTGTTTCGAGAGTATAAAGAATTAATACATATTCAAATTGGCGTTACTACGTTAGACCACGATATTCAAAGGAAGATGGAACCGTATGCCGCAACCCCGCATGAAAGGATACAAAATATCAAAATGCTTTACAATGCGGATATTATACCAGAGATAAAACTAGACCCTCTGATTCCGGGTGTAACTGATACAGAGCAGAATTTATTGGACTTGTTCTGGGTGCTCAGGGATTTTGGTATAAATTCTGCAGGTATTAATTACTTGTTTCTGAGACCTCAAGTAAAGCGCAATCTTTGTAAGGCGCTTGGTAGTAACCCTCTCCTGTTTAAAGTCTTGAAATATTTTAAAGATGGAAAGGCTCTAAATTTGTTGGCAGAAATGTCTCGTGTATTTGCCCTCGATACACAATTCAGGAAACGTGCTTATGCACAGATTTCAAATCTGGCGAGGGCTTTTGGAATTAATGCCTACGTTTGTGGTTGTAAGAATCCTGATATCACCGAAGAACCGCTGTGCGGCACTACATGGGGAAAGCATTTTGAAAATGCCCATCGAGCAACCTTTTCCCTTTTTCGATTGACATCTTTTTCTCCTATCCTATAATCTATAAGAAATAAAATTATAAGGTAATTTTAAAACACTACGCGATAATTTTACCTGATAATAGTGCTTTTCTCAAGTTATCAGGGCAATTGATTGTGATAATCAATGGTTAGGTGTACTATTCAGAAAGAAGCATCCTATGGAATACCCTCCCACATTGTACAAATACAGAGCATTTAATGAACATAGCCTTAAACTTCTAAGCGGAAACGAAGTTTTCTTCTCTGCTCCTAATCGCCTAAACGATCCACGTGATTGCAAAATACCGATACTATATGAGAAAGGGACCCTTCAACAGATATACAAAATGAATCTGGAAAATTTGAAATATGTTGAACCTCGTTTGAACAGCGAAGAATGTAAGCGAAAAGCTAGAGAGTTGGCTAAAACAGTCTATGCGAATAGAAATGATCCTAAACGAAGGGAAGCTTTTCTTAATGATCTTTACGAAGACATTAATAAAATCGGTGGTATTCTATCATTCTCAGCAGTAAATGATGACACATTGATGTGGGCACATTATGCTGATGGTCATAGAGGCTTCTGTGTTGGTTTTGATACTCAAAAGCTCCGTAGTTTCTGTAAAAAAGTCGAGGATAAAGGAATCCTTATCTGGTTTGATAAAATAAATTATCATGAAAAGCTACCACAAATTGACCCATACAAAATGACGGATCAAGAGCTAGTGATAACCATGACTTATAGTAAATCTGCTCGCTGGTCTTATGAAGAAGAATATCGTTTAATGTGTGCCGACCGACCAGATTATTTGATAAAAATTGACCCCAATATTATTTCTCATGTGTTACTTGGATCAAGCTGCTCAGAGGATAACAGACTTGCTGTTATTGATATACTGAAATCGCGAGTGGATAATATTCCTCTATCTATAGCCGTTCAAAAAGAGAATGAAGGCGGTATCACATTTAAACAAATAAAGTACACCTAACAACACGCTGCAGGCCAACGTGAATTGCTCTTGTTTTTAGAATCCCTGTGTTGGCTCTCATCGCACTGCCTCTCGAACTGTCTTGTATGCGCTTCACGCGGCTGAGCGCGGAACGTTAGGCTTAAATATCGAAAAAGCTGACGGATGTTCGGTAAACCATTAACTATGACACCGAAATGAAAAATAAAGGAGGCAGCATGTCAAGAAATGAAGACGCAATAATGCATTTGAATTGGGCAAGGCAGGCCGAAAAAGAAGGAAATTTTTTGGGGGCCAGAATGGAATACCTTAAATGTGTGGAGTCATGGAAACAAGCCGGTAACGAGTTCGAATTAGAAAAAGCCACCAAGGAATATGAGGCATTTGTCAGACGAGACCCGATCTTTGAGAAACTCATCTCCGCATTATTACCGATCATTCAGGCCAATCCCGGTATTTTGCAATCTGACATCACTAAACGTGCCGAGTCAATGGATTGGGCAACCCTTTATAGTTATAATCGGCCGGTAGCAAGGGAAGATATTTATTACGCCCTTTATTTCGCTGACAAGTTTGGGAGAATAACCAGAACTAAGAAAGGGCGGTCGTACGAACTGCGAATCGCCGGTTAGATTTCAAATAGAGATAATCTATGTGGCCATTTTCGAGAAATAAGAAGCTGGAATCCGTAAAGACCAACCCGGGTAACAAAGTAATGAAATCTGGTGACAAATTTGTGCGAGTCAGCTCGCTGGATTTCTTTGGTCCGTATTCGGAATCGCCAAACAAAGAATTCATAATTGCCTGGTCTGATTGCGATCAGGAGAGAGGTATTGGAGGATTCCGTGAACGTGGCGAAGGAAGTTACGTATTGGCTCAAAACGGCGAAGTAATACGTAGCGGCAGATTAAAGAGACCAAATGATGGAAAGATAGCCAACAATGGAACTTCTATTGTCAACGATTGGATGTTCGGGGAAGGACTTAAAGGCACTTTTTATGCGTTTGCTTTATTAGGTAAAGAGATGGTCAAGCATCGCTTTTCAGCAAATCTTTTGAATAACGGTATTTCAGAAGATGGTCGATATGCGGTTTGCCAGTGTGCTAACAGCGATACGGAAGATGGTAACGTCCTCGCCTTTTTCGATTTAGACAAAGGAATTCTTCTCTGGAAAATACAACCTGAAAGCGGGTGGGCGGACTCTTATCATTTTGATTGTGAGCGGAAGGAGATTATCCTCCATTATAGGGACCGAGGAGAGTATCGATATGGCTTTGGAGGAGGCTTCATTGATAAGGACAAATGGGAGGCGGAGAGAATCAATTATGCCTCTGCATTTGAACTTTCCATTATCGCGAAAGAACGTTATAAAGAAAAAGCGACCGCTCTGAACGAAGGAGATGCCCAAGAGATATTGTCGTTGCTCGACCAAGCTCTAAAGAAAGGGTTGGACGAATACCCGGATGAAAAAGCTGCCGTATACAGGACAATGGGTGAAGTGAAAGAATCTTTAGGGAAAACAACAGAGGCAATTCTCAATTATGAATTGGCCTTACAACTGAACCCAAAAGTTGGAATCAAGCGCCGCTTAGATATGTTGAAGAAACAGAAAGCCTAACAAGTCGCTCAAGAGGGACGCGACATAAAGCTGCCGAGCCCCTTATCTTGAGCGTTAGCCGAAGGATGAAATAATGTTATTAAACATCAATACAAAAACACATTATACCGAGAAGAAGCGAACTTCACGATTACAAGACTTCGGCCTTGATGAACGCGCACTGCAAAATATTCTTTTCAAATCTCTTGACAGGCTCTTCCCCGACGATGAATTGATATTGCGATTATCTCCCCCGATTTTGGTCAAGATAGATTTAATAATGCCAAAAACACAATATTCAAAAAATGAAAATTTAAATAAAGAAGACGAAATAGCTGTTATCAAAAATAAAACAACTACCCCGTCCGTTGCTGATTGGATTAAAGACATTCCAGAATTATCTAAAAAATCCAGTTTAAAATCGTGGAAAGCCGTTTGTGATTATTTAAAAATCGACGTTGGAGGTGATTCAGCAAGGCGTGCACTGAAAAGATGGGTTGAAGAAAACAAACCAAATTGGCCTGAAATTCTGGAGCCAGGGAAAGACAGGTAAATTAAGAACTAACGTATTGGTAAAATTTTAGCAATATTTTACTTTTTCTGAGTAACACTTATGTAGTGTTATTTTTATGTGAGAAACTAGTTTTAACAGGTTGCTTTATAATAAAGAAATTATTTTTCCATTCATTTCCCTTGATTGTAAATATTACAGTACAGTAAAATCTTAGCCACTAGCATGAAAATTGTTTTTGGTTTCATTAAAAGGTAATCAAGTAAAGGGTGAAAGTGTGACTTTTGACATTAATAAAACGATTAAGTACTGGATAGATGGTGCTGCTTACGACTTTGAGACTGGGAAAAGACTTTTAGAAATAAAGAGGTTTCCTTATGCCTTGTTTTTTGGCCATCTTGCTATTGAAAAAGTACTTAAGGCTTTAGTTGTAAAGACTACAAAAGATCATGCTCCACACACCCATTCTTTACCCTCACTTGCAAAGAGAGCTAAGGTCGAAATTCCTGAAACTATAATTGATAAGTTTGCTGAGTTTATGGAGTTTCATATCGAGTCAAGGTACCCCGGTGAGAAGACAGATTTTTATAAGCTATGTACTGAAGAATTTGCCAGTAAGAAGTTTTTGGATATAGAGGAAGTTTATAAATGGTTGATCAAGAAATTAGAGCTATAATAAAAGATTTTATCAACGACTTAATAGTAAAGGGTATTAGAGTAGAAAAGGCTGTGCTTTATGGTTCATATGCGACAGGGAAGGTGCGTTCTGACAGTGATATAGATATTGCTATTATTTCCCCAGATTTCGGTCATGATAGATTTAATGAAGGGAAATTGCTTATGCAAATAGCATGGCGGATTGATCCCAGAATTGAACCAATACCAATTTCTTCGGAATCATACAAAAAAGACACATGGTTACCGCTGATATATGAAATAAGAAAGAAAGGGGTTGAGGTTGGTTTGTGATGCATAGCGTGCGCAAGATAATTTTTAAAGACATACGAGTATTTTTAAAAATTTTAACTAATAGCTTTTTTGCTAATAATCTTTAGACAATAGTATTTAAACTTCAATCTTTTTATAATTTTAAATTTTGTATTATCCGTTTTATATCCTCTTTCTGCGCCTGCGATGGATCAATCCTTAGTAATTCCTTTAGATAATATTTAGCCATCTCCGTATCTTTTTTGCCCTCTGCATATAAAAAGACAAGGATTCTTCGGGCATTTACATTGTTTGGCGAGAGTTCAATAATTTTTGTAAACTCTTCTATAGCCTTGTCATACAAGCCCAATCCACGATACAGCGTGCCAAGGGCATGACGCGCATTGAGGTATTTTGGGTCGAGTTGAATCACCGTAGCATATTCACGGATGGCATCGTTTATTTTCCCTGTATTTTCATAAGCGAGCCCAAGGTTATAATGACTGTTCTTTTGTGTGTTATCTAATTCGATACACTTTTTGAATTCTGCAATGGCTTCGTTCAGCATGCCTCTTCTTGCGTAATTCGTCCCGAGGTTATTTCTGGCGGGTATATAATTACTATCGTAAAAAAGCGCCTTTTTAAATTCTTCACCCGCCCTGTTTAAATCCCCGGTTGCATTGTAAACACTGCCAAGTCCGTTGTGGGCGAGTGTGTAATCAGGTTTGCTTCTCAGCGCCTCTTCGTACTCCTTCTTTGCCCTGTCTATATTGCCTCTGTTAAAATAAATATTGCCAAGGTTATTATGTGGTGCGGCATAGTCGTTGTTTAATTTAACGGCTTCCTCGTATTCTATTAATGCATTATCTTCCATACCCTTTTTTGTATAAACAATCCCAAGATTATTATGTATATCCGCTACACGGGGATTAAGCCTTATGGCGGTCTGGTATTCTGCTTGCGCCCTTTCCAGAAACCCGCTTTCCATATATACGATGCCGAGATTGCAGTGCCCTCGGTAACTCTCTGGCGAGCGCTTGATTGTCTTTGCCCAGAGTGTTAATTCATCTCTCCAGTCCCCATTGTTTTTTATGATATTAACGCTATAGACTCCCGTAGTAGTTAATATTAAAGTCAGTTGAACGACCCTTCTAAGTTTCAGGGCGCGCGGCGATATAGTCGGGTCTGTAATCCTGGAGATAAGAATTCCCTTAACGACACAAAATCCCATTGCCGGGATGTAAAGGTATCTTTCCGCCATGATATTACCGATTGGTATGATATTCATGACTGGAAGCAGTGTGATGAAGAACCAAGCCGTCCAGAAGGCGAATATGTTCCTGTATTTGCAAAAAAAGGCAAGTATAATGAAAACGGTTGTTAATAGAATTATGGATGAAATGAATGAGCCATCCAATGGAGTCTTTATAAACGGTACAACATAATCAGCGTTTAGATTATATGGGAAGAATGATAATTTGACGTAAGAAGCTAAAACCTTGAACATTGTAAATACATTAGTACAGAAGCCTCCATGCTGATAATTAACTTTAAGAATAGCTGGATTTCTTAATACAACGAATCGGATTATGAGATAAAATAAGGTTATAACAATGTATCCAATATATATCCCACGAAGTCTGCATAAAATATTCTTCCATACTTCCTTCTTATTTGAAAACACAACAAATAAAGGCAGTAGAACAGGCAAGGTTACTGCCATTTCTTTTGAAAAGACTGCTAAAAAGTAAGCAGTGAGGGAAACAGCATAGTAAGTAATAAATCGCTTTTTTTGATAACTAATATTATCGTAAAGAAGATTGTCGGATTTTATAAAATATATAAAAGAAATAAGTAGAAAGGTCGCAGATAAAAGGTCCTCGCGGTATCCAATAGCGTTAACCGTCTCTACGAGTATTGGGTGTGTGGCAAAGAATAAGGTGGACAGGAAAACGATCTGTTTATTTTTTAAAGTGATATTTATAAAAAGATAGAAAAGTACATTGTTAAGTGTATGAAAGATTATATTTGTAATGTGGAACCCAAGAGGTTTTGAATGCCAGATTGCGTAATCAATAAAATATGTTATTGTAACAAACGGACGATAGGTCATCTCGCCGGAAACAACAAAATAATCTTTTGTAAATATCTTAGGGAAGTATTTCCATTCCTTTACGAAGAAATTTTCTACAATGATTTTGAAGTCATCAAAGACAAACTTATCGTAGGTGGTATTTAAGTAAAGCAAAATTGAGAATAAGGATATAAGAATTATTATAAGTAAAGAAAAAGTCTTTTGTGTGTAATTTGTTGTGTGGTTTGTCACAATACAGGGTTTGTGTTGAAGTTTGAGATTATTTTTTGTGAGGTAAGTTTACATACACGGTTTATCATGCCATTTTAGAAGTGTCGAGTGGGTTTTTATATTTGTTAAAATTGAATGTATTCGGCTAGTCGTTTATTAGAAAAATTCTAGTTTTTAGCAAAAGGTTTTATTAGGTCGTTTAAACCGGATAATTATCGGTAGCAAATTTTACGAGAGACAGCTCAATCAGGCTAAGTTATAGCCGAAGTTATTTTTTATTGTCAAGCTATTTTTCCATGGATTGCTGAAAATTGTTTTTTTGTTGACATGTATTAAATTTTTAAATAATATTGCAATGTAATTAACAATTGTTTTTATTTAACAAAAGAATTTATGGTTGTTTACTGGTAAATTTGAAGAAAGAGGTTAGTTCGTTCTGTATTTAATTTTTGTATGGCATTAGAGATATACATTATAAATGGAAACTGTTGAGAAATTAACAAGGACATTAAAAAGTCACGGGTTAAAACTTACTCCACAGCGATTGATGATATTTAAGATTTTAGAAGATAATATCTCTCATCCATCTGCTGAGGAGGTTTTTAAAAGGGTAAAGAAAATATACCCCACGGTATCTTTCACAACGATATATAAAACCCTGGAAACATTAAGGGACCTTGGGGAGATAAAGGAGCTTATAATTGATGAAGACCGCAAGCATTATGACCCCAATACAAAACCTCATCATCATATCATTTGTAAAGTCTGCAAAAAAATTAATGATGTATTTGAAGACTTCTCACCACACATAAAACTACCAGATTCCATGGGAAGTGAATTCGATGTTTCATGCTTTCAGATATCATTCCATGGTAAATGCAGGAATTGTAATTAGAACGACTTGATATAAAAGAATCCAGATTAGTCCTCTGGGATGTTTTAATTCAATACAACGTGTCGGAATTTGTTATCCTGAGTAAGAATAATATTCGTGGAAGTTCACTTGGGAAAAGAAAGCGCAATCCTGATTATATTGTAGAATGAACTTATAAAGGATACATGATGATACTATTTACTTGTGAGTGCGCCAGTTTATTACTTAGTACATTATTTGGAAGTATTAATCAGCGCCTTGAATAATTTTAAATGCTGTGTGTTATTTATCATGCGTTCAGGATGCCACTGAACTCCGACGAGAAATGGGTAGTCTTCTCCCTCGATTGCCTCTGTAATACCATCGTCAGTGCAGGCTGTGTCTATTAATCCTTTTCCTAATTTCTTTATTGCCTGGTGGTGCGTGCTATTAACCTCGATATAATCAGTACCGATTATTTTATGGAGCAGCGTACTTTTTTTGATAATTACAGGGTGAGTATATTTATCATTTCCAGGCGTTTTGTGTATTAGATTTGTTTTAATTTCAGCAGGAATATCCTGAATTAATGAGCCGCCTAAGGCAACATTAACGAGTTGTGCGCCGTAACATATTGCCAGAATAGGTTTTTTTAATCGAAGGGCAAGTGTTACTAGTATAAAATCAGACATATACTTGTTAGGATGAACACATAAAGTCTTCTCATGCCTTTTTTCTTTATATCGTTGCGGTGGGACATCATCTCCGCCGGTAAGCAGTAACCCATTTACTTTATCCAAAATTATTTCTAAGGACCTCTTTTCATTTATAATGGGCAGTAATAGTGGAATACCACCAGCCTTAATTACAGCTTCACTATAATTTTCATGAAGAAATGAATATGGCTGTTTATTACAATCTTCAAAATCACAGTTTATTCCTATAATTGGTTTCATATCTTATTTTTCATTTAAAGTCAGCTTTTTTTCTGTGAATTGAAATTTCTCCACATCAACGCCAATATACTGTATCCTGATTTTCTCTGCAAGGCATCCAATTGCTTTCAGTGATTGCTTCATATTGTTAACCTCAACAAGTCTGGCTGTTATATTAAATGGGTTGTACGTTTTTAAAATTTTGAGGTATGAATATATGAAGGTTTCGGAAAGTCCGAGATAATTCTGGATGGTATGGGCGCTTGTTGGTTTCACAAAAGTAATAACCAGTAATTATAAAATGTATCTGCTCAGGTCTTCATCTTTTGCGATTGCCTGCAATTTGTCATGTACGTATTTTGCATTTATAACTATTTCTGCGCCGTTCATATCCGGGGCGTCGAAAGATGCATCTTCCACGAGTTTTTCCATTACGGTGTGCAGCCTTCGTGCGCCAATATTCTGTGTGCGTTTGTTAACCTGTACGGCAATATCTGCTATTGCCTCAACGGCATCATTCTCGAACCGTACTTTTATTCCCTCAGTTTCCAGAAGCGCCTTGTACTGCTTAATTAGGGCGTTCTTTGGTTCGGTAAGAATTAGTAAAAACTCCGCCTTACCAAGATCATCCAGTTCTACACGGATGGGGAATCGTCCCTGGAGTTCCGGAATTAAATCAGATGGTTTTGATACGTGGAATGCCCCCGCGGCAATAAAAAGGATGCGGTCGGTTCTGACCATTCCATACCTTGTGTTTACCGTTGTGCCGTCAACAATAGGCAAAAGGTCTCGCTGGACACCTTCACGGGAGACATCCGGACCATGTGTAGATTCCCTGCCGGCAATCTTATCAATCTCATCAATAAAAATAATTCCAAATAGTTCGGTTCTGCGTATTGCTTCCTGCAGGACTTTCTCTTTATCAATAAGTTTCTCAGCCTCTTCCTGTGTAAGAATTCTCCTGGCTTCCGGTACTGTTACCTTTCTCGTTTGTGAACGCGGCGGAATCATCTTTTCCAGCACATTCTGGAAGTCCATGCCTATTTCTTCAACACCTGCAACAAAACCTTGTAACACATATGGTTTTTCATGGATTGTAATTTCAACCGTACGATTTGAAAGTTCTCCATCCTGAAGTTTTTTGCGAAATTTTTCGCGCGTACTCTGGCGTTGTTCCTCTGCCTCAATATTTGGCGTTTCTGTGCTTTTTGGTACGGGTGGTAATAATAAATCCAGGAGTCTTTCTTCTGCCATTCTTTCAGCCTTTTTCTGTACCTCATGTATCATTTCTGCTTTAACTGTATTTACGCCAATCTCAGTAATATCGCGTATCATAGACTCCACATCACGGCCGTGATAACCTACTTCAGTATATTTTGAGGCTTCTACTTTAAGAAAGGGTGCCTTAACGAGGGCAGCCATACGTCTCGCTATTTCAGTTTTTCCTATACCTGTAGGGCCTATCATAATAATATTTTTGGGAAGAACTTCTTCCCGTAATTCGTCGGAAAGCTGCTGCCTGCGCCAGCGGTTACGGATAGCTATTGCCACAGCACGTTTTGCGTTTCTTTGCCCGATAATGTATTTATCAAGTTCTTCAACTATCTTGCGAGGCGTTAATTCTTTCACTACTAGAGTTCCTCCACCTTAATATTTTTATTAGTATAAACACAAATATCTGCCGAAATATTAAGGGCTTCTTCCACAATCTCCCTTGCACTGAGAGGGGTGTGTTTTATTAATGCCCTTGCCGCCGAAATTGCATAAGAGCCGCCCGAGCCTATTCCAATAATGCCATCGTTTGGTTCAATTACATCGCCTCCGCCTGATATCAAAAAAGAGTATTGTTTATCTACGACAATTAGCAAGGATTCAAGCCGCCTGAGTACCTTGTCAGTTCGCCATTCTTTTGCCAGCTCATGTGCGCTGCGCAACACATTTCCCTGATATTCTTCAAGCTTGGAATCAAATCTCTCCATAAGGGCAAACGAGTCTGCGGATGAACCAGCAAAACCTACGATTACCTTGTCGTGGTAAAGTCTTCTGATTTTTTTTGCATCGTGCTTTACAATCGTGGCGTTCATTGTTACCTGTCCATCACCGCCAATTGCAACATGTCCATTCTTTCGAACGGTGAGAATTGTTGTAGAAATGATGTCGGGTTTTGTATACAAGTTCATACTTTAATTGTTTAAAATAGTATAAGTACAATAATTTTAAATATTTCAGTCACTTCAATGAAAAAAATGTTATCAATTTGTAAAAGAGTTATCAAGGGTTTTCTTATTTATCAAATAATAGTTTGAATAATTTCCAGTTATTTTGACTGACCTCTAATTAGCTAAACGATCTACTGTTACAATAATTTCTTAGAGCAGAAGCATGTGCGTAATATAGCACCTGTGATATTTAAAAATTATCAGATTGGAGGTGCGATTGTAAATCTAAATTCTGCATATATTCACAATGTACAGCAGTATTGTTTGAAAGATTAAATTCTGATTTTCATTTCTTAAATGTTTGACAATTATATAATCAAAAGTATAATCTCAATTTTGGAAAATCAGCGAAAATATTTATATAGTATTGTTTTTTTTAACCTGTTTTTAGGAGGTATATATCATGTTGGCAAAAGATATTATGAATAAGATTGTAACAGCAGCAAAAAAGAAGACAATCGGCAGAGACCTTGCTGTAAAGCTGTTGTCCGGTATGTACAGCGGGTTGCCTGTGGTGGATGACAATGGGAAGGTTATTGGTGTAGTTTCAGAATTTGACCTTCTAAAAGCTATACGTAGTGGAAAGGCCTTAGAACAGGTGAAGGCAGAAGATATCATGTCAAAAAACCCCATTTGCGTATCAGAAAATACACCGGTAGAAGAGATTATAGACCTCATGATAAAAAATAATGTTATTCGTGTGCCTGTGGTGAGAAATGATAATCTGGTGGGTGTAATATCCCGATGTGATATTTTAAGCAGTATCGTTGAGCCTGAGTTTATTACGGTTTGTGCAGATTAATATAATCTTATAAAATTAACATTATCTTGGGATGAACCGAAAGAGAGAGCGACGGATGTCATTTCGTGTTTTTGTTACAAGGCTGATTCCAGAGAAAGGGATTAATTTACTAAAAAAATTTTGCCAGACCGTGGAGATAAATCCATATGACAGGTCGTTAACTTATGATGAGCTTTTACATTATGTGAAAGATAGTGATGCAATACTTACAATGCTTTCAGACGTGATTGATGCCCGCTTGATAAATGAGGCGGTAAAACTTAAGGTTATTGCCAATTATGCAGTGGGATATGACAATATTGATATAAAAACTGCTACAGAAAGAGGTATTTTTGTTACTAACACGCCGGGCGTATTAACGGACAGCACAGCGGATATGGCATGGGCGTTACTTTTCTCGATAACCCGCAGGGTTGTTGAGGGTGATAAATATACGAGGGCTGGTAAATTTGTAGGCTGGGAGCCAATGCTTCTTTTAGGCGGCGATCTTGTAGGTAAAACGCTTGGTATTGTTGGGGCGGGCAGGGTTGGGACGGCTATGGCAATGCGGTCAATGGGGTGGTTAATGAAGGTGCTTTATACTTCAAGAAGTAGCAGGAATACAGTGCTGGAAGAGTCGCTTTGCGCAAGAAGGGTAAGTTTGGATACACTGCTAAGGGAATCCGATTTTGTTTCCATACACGTCCCATTAACAGGAGAAACAAGGCATATGATTGGCGCGAAAGAACTTTCGTTAATGAAGAAAACAGCATATCTTATCAATACAGCACGTGGCGCTGTAATTGATGAAGAAGCGTTAGTAAATGCATTGAAGAATAAACAAATTGCAGGTGCCGGATTGGATGTCTATGAGGAAGAACCAAAATTGAAACCGGGCATGAAAGAGCTGGATAACGTTGTGTTGGCGCCCCATCTTGGAAGCGCAACTATTGAAACAAGAACAAGGATGGCGGTAATTGCGGCTGAAAATATCATTTCTGTTTTAAAAGGAGAGAGACCTAAAAACTGTGTGAATATTTAATTTATCAGCAAATTGTAAATAAGTCTTTCATTCAATAAATTTCATAAGATTGTCCAAAGATTACTTGATGTCAGGAGTATTATAATTGTGAAGAAAATTAAAAAATATACTTTAAGAAAATATCAACTATGATTTAAGCGCAGCCGTATTTAATAATGTAGATATCCTATTTTTACTTTTTGCTAAATATGTGTTTGTCAGGGATGAATTTGTATATAAATATTTATTCATAATCTTTCATAATCATAGAAATCTCATATGTCAATGCCATTACCCTTTCAGCTTCCTTAATGGCGAGTGTTCCCGTTCCGCAGCTCGGGGTTATAATTGACCTATCTTTGATCAGTGAGCGTGAAAATCCTTTGTTAGTCAGAAATTGAATTCCTTCTTGTAGTTTTTCAATCAAATCATTTACAGATACGCTCATGACCTTAGGGGAAGTAGGAACGATACCCCATGCAAGGTAACCACCCCTGTTAAGAAATGCCTTTATTTCACGCCAGTACATTAGATATTTATCCATAAATTCGTATGCGTCGAAACTAACGATATCAACCATTGATTCCATAAGCATTGCCCAGTCGGTATTACCGCAGCAATGGGTGCCTGTTAATCCTCCATGTGTTTTAATAATATCGTATACCTCGTTCAGGGCGTTAATTGCCTTTTCGCGGCTTATGTTCATAAATACAGAACCAAAACTTGTAAGGTATGGTTCATCTGCAAATATAATGACCGGTACATTATATTTGGATAATTGAATAAACTGCCAGTAAGCCTTCATAGCTATTAACTTGACGATTACGTCAAAGAATTCTTCACTGTACAATGCTGTGATTCCCGAAGATAATTTTATTGAACCTGCAAGCGTAATGGGTCCGACAACCTGACCTTTTATTGCCCTGGGAAATTTTCCTGTTAATTTATTTAGATGGTTTATCATCTCATAAAATCCTGCAGCATAATCCCGACTTATCCTGAATAAATCAGGTTCATTTTTTAAATACGCTTCATAAAAACCTTCCAGGGCGGTTGCGGTGTCTTGAGAAACGTCAATATTAAGCGCCTTTTCATTTATTTTCGCGCATGGTAACCCTTCCGTATACTGAATGCACATATCTTCTTTAATGCTGTATCTGGGTAGTTGCGGCCAGCAGGGTATTTCCGGAAGAGATTTGAGCATTAGTTTGCAGGCAGTTTCTATATTGACGTGTGGAAGACTGCCGATTGCCGTTGCAGAAAAATTGCCTTTAAACATATTTTCCATAATATTTACTTTAAAATTGAAAAGTTTTGAGATTAAAGATGTTGCTTATTCGCTCAGTTCTGTTAGACTTTTCGAGCTTGATTGACATAAACGTTTATTGTATTATGTCGCCAGTTTCTCTTACGGTTGAAAAACTATTATAAACAAATAGAGTCTCTTTTATACCCATTCAATAAAGAGAAAATTCAGTATGTTCAATCTGATTATTCAGGTTTGCAATTATACCTTACCTGCGACTTTAATCCAATAGGTGTTCTTAAAAATATAATATTTCTTTTCTGATAGGAGTCTTTCCGTCTTATGGTAGGACAAATTTTTCTTAAACGTTCCGTTTCAATTGTACTGATTGGTCTTATATGCGGTGCGATAATGATTATCTTGCAATGGCTAGGTGCATTAAGATGGATTGAATATAAGAGTCACGATTTTATCTTTTTGTGCAGGGGTACGGTGAAGCCCGATGACAGAGTTATTGTTATAGGGACGGATGAAGAGGGGCTGGAAAAGATTAAAGACCCGTTTATTTTCTGGAGTCCGTATTTTGCCGAAGTGATTAAGGCAGTGTCAACGGGGGGCGCAAAGGTTATTGGACTTGATTTTCTACAGACCATCGCACTAAAGAAGAAGGTTGAGGGAGAAGACCTTGATGGTATTATGGCAAATGCCCTGTCTGAGGCAGAGAATGTGATTATGATTAATCTTTTAAAGTGGGATAATAACTTGAATGGATTTAAGGCCATAAATCCGTTACCAAGGTACTTGTATGCCTCTGACCCTGAGAATGTTGGGTTTTCAAATTTAACAATTGACAACGATGGTTGTGTTCGGAGGCAATCGTTATTGCTCGGCGATGCTGAAGGAAATATTTATGCATACATTGGACTAAAGGCAGTTGCAAAGTATTTCGATAGTGTAATTGAAAGAAAAGGAGATTATATCATTGTTGGGGATTATGCAATTCCTGTTAATTCTTATAACGAGATGCTTATTAACTTTGCGGGACCAAGCGGTACATTTACTATTCTGCCATTTTATAAAATTTGGCAGCAGGCTCATAGCGGTAACTATGATTTTTTTACAAAAACTTTCAAGGATAAGATTGTGCTGATTGGACCAGGAAATATTTACAGTCAGGATTTTCAACCAACGCCTTTTTACCGTTCAAGGCATTATGCTGGCATACGCCAGACGCTGGGTGTGGAGATTATGGCAAATGTAATTAATACAATCATGGATAAACGTTTTATAAATTTACTAAAATTCTGGCAGACGGTATTGATTATTCTATTTATAGGTGTTCTGTTGAGTTTTGCGTCTTTTAAACTCTCTCCAGTCATAGGTGGAATAACGACATTTGCCATTGCTTTTGCATACTTTTATCTTTGTATTTTTCTTTTCAGTTATTATAAACTTAATTTAAATCCTGTTTATGTGATTGGTGTTATTCCAATAACGTATACTGCGGTGTTTATTTATAGATACAATATTGAAGACAAGGAAAAAAGAAGGGTTAAAAAAATATTTAAACACTATGTCAGCGAAGACGTTGTAGAGGAAATATTAAAACTCAGGATTTTCAACCAACGCCTTTTTACCGTTCAAGGCATTATGCTGGCATACGCCAGACGCTGGGTGTGGAGATTATGGCAAATGTAATTAATACAATCATGGATAAACGTTTTATAAATTTACTAAAATTCTGGCAGACGGTATTGATTATTCTATTTATAGGTGTTCTGTTGAGTTTTGCGTCTTTTAAACTCTCTCCAGTCATAGGTGGAATAACGACATTTGCCATTGCTTTTGCATACTTTTATCTTTGTATTTTTCTTTTCAGTTATTATAAACTTAATTTAAATCCTGTTTATGTGATTGGTGTTATTCCAATAACGTATACTGCGGTGTTTATTTATAGATACAATATTGAAGACAAGGAAAAAAGAAGGGTTAAAAAAATATTTAAACACTATGTCAGCGAAGACGTTGTAGAGGAAATATTAAAACATCGGGATGAAATACCGCTTGGCGGACAACGTGTACAGGTATCTGTATTATTTGCCGATATTAGAGGATTCACCTCGTTGTCGGAGAATAGAGACCCACAAGAGGTTGTGGCAATATTGAATTCTTATTTTTCAATGATGGTTGATATTATATTAAAGAATAAAGGTACACTTGATAAATATATTGGCGATGGAATCCTTGCATATTATGGCGCCCCAATTCCTCGCGAAGAACATGCAGATTTGGCTGTGTGTTCCGCAGTAGAGATGGTATCTAAGTTGGATGTATTGAATAAGGGACTTTTGCTTGATAATCCTCTGAGTATTGGTGTAGGAATACATTCGGGCGATGTTGTAGTAGGAAACATCGGTTCAAGGCGTAAGATGGAATA
>MHYY01000107.1 GCA_001830285.1 Planctomycetes bacterium RIFCSPLOWO2_12_38_17
ATCAAGCACTGATTTGGAAAGTGTAACTTGGTATATTTCACGTTTTATATCCAGCTCATGAATCACAAAAACATGAGGAACTCCAAATGACAGGAATTTTGCGGAGATTGTGCGGTTCTTCTCTACAAATACACCAGACAATTTTCCAAGCAGAATGACTTGTCTGAATTTTGAGTATGCTTTTTTCATTGCGCCGTTCTCTAATGTACCATCTGTATATCCGTCAACTGAAATGAGAATATTTAATCGTCCTTCTTGTAGTGTATAATCTCTGCCATAGAGAGATTTGCTTGGAATCTTAATGTCTGAAAAATCACTTTCACTCACTCTTTCAACAAAAGAAATGTCATCTGTTAATTTTATTTCCTTTAAACCTAATCCTTGCACTGCTGGTAGTTCAAACAAAACTAAATATTTTCTTGGGATAGATTCTAAAAAGGAAATAACTTTATCACATAAACTCGCAACCTCTTTTTCTCCGATTATATCTTTTACCTTTTCAGAAGTTTCTTGTCTGTTTTTATTATGTTCTGTCAAATAATCTGACACTTGTTTATATAGAAGAACGTATAGATCTATATCTCTCATCCATGTTTTTTTATGTTTTTTCGCTTCATTTATGTACTTGTACAAATCTTCGTCTTTACTTCTATCAAAATTAACAATGCCCTTATCTATTACACAGGAAGATAAGATATTTTCTAGATGTTTTTTCAACGCTTCCCTTGCTTTTCCATGAAATGAACTATTTTCCATTGTTCTTTCAGTTTGCATTTTCATTTTTTACCCAACCTCCCTCACCACCATTACCTCATTTCCCCTGTGATCAATAACTTTGACGGCTATGCGTTTTTCCTTCCCATCGTAGCAAAAGAACACCGTGTACTTTTGCCCTCTCTCCTTTTGAGGAATATCATTCTTAACATATAAATCATCTCAAAAACAATACCCACCACGCTTCCAGCCGATTTGCCTTAGTCTTTCTATAACGTTTAAGTCGGTATCCGTTGCTTCGTTGATTCCGGGCATCTTATTTGAATACTTCAAACCCTTTCAAATAATTTATCGTAATATATCCTAAATTCAATTTAAATGCACCGTCTAACATCACGCATGGCAATCTTGGAAAACTCAATCATGATTTTGGCAATCCCAATCTTTCATAAATAGTCTTAAAATCAATCTCTCGTTCAACGACCTCCGCTGCGCGGGTTATTTTAGACCTCGTGTGCAGACTCACATAACCTGAGAGATTTTCGCAAACCTCAAGCGTACTAGCTGTGTCTGCCCTGACTACTATTATAGGTACGCCTATTTCTTGTGCTCTGCCAAGAATGGATGCGCCCGGATATAGTTCGCCAGTAAGAATCAGGCATTTTGTTGGTGTTTCAAGGGCGGCAAGCTGGATATCGCTGCGGTCGCCGCCAGTGATTACCGCCTTATCTGCAACCTTTCTAAAGTAACTCAGGGCGCTCTCAACATTCATTGCGCCTATCATGAAATGTTCAATCAGGTCTTCCATTTTATCTTCACAGCAGAGGATTTTTCCATTAAGGGCATTGACGATTTCTTTTATAGGTACAGCGCCGAGTATGGGGTCTTTTTGAATAATTCCCAATGTAGCTATGCCTTTATTTTTGAGAAATGGAATTAGTATTTCGCGTATGTAATTTAGTTTTGTTTGTGGTACTAGATTAAATACAACGCCGAGTAACTGATTCCCAAGCATTCGGGATGCGTAAATGAAACCATCAAGCGTCTCAACGATGTGTGGTTGAAATTTGTCCACAAAGATTACCTTTGAGTTGGATTCTTTGATAAAGTCCAGTTCTGAAAAATTCAGACAAGTACCGGCAGAAAGTCTTCCTAAACCTCTTGCAATCATTAAATCTTTTCCTTTGGATGCTTCTTTAAACGCAGTCATCGTTTTTTGACGGATATTGAGTTCTTCTCCGCTCATAAGGCGTTTTATAAGGTCATCGGTTACAAGCACAGGGCAGATTGATTGAAGCGGTTCGTTTACCTCCAGTGTTTTAGAAAGAAAGACAGCATCTTCGTCGGTAATCACATTTTCAACAACAACAGGTGAGAATCCTACAGGTTTGAAATAACCGACGTTATAACCATCTTTCTTGAGCTTTAATCCCATTCCAAGGCAGATGAGATTCTTACCGGAGAAAGGCGAAACGGAGGCAATAAATATAGGTATCATAATAACCCCCTTTTATTTGTATGTTTTAATAAACGTTAATGGTAATAAAAAAGTCGCTTTTTGTTTGATAAACATTTTTGATTATTTAAACTTTTAAGATATTGTAATACGCGCATCCAGCGCTATAGTACCGCTGCCTTCAGGGAAGATGATTAAAGGATTAATGTCTATTTCTACGATATCTGGCAAATCTGTTACCATTTGAGAAAGTTTTAAAATGTCATTTAACAGGGTGTTTATATCAGCAGGTTTTTCGCCGCGCACTCCTGTTAAGAGCGGGAAAGACCGAATTTCTTTAATCATTTCTTCCGCTTCGCTTAATCCGATTGGGGCTATTCTGAATGAGACGTCTTTTAGTATTTCTGTATAAATACCGCCCAGTCCAAACATCAATAGAGGTCCAAATTGAGGGTCTCTTGACATACCAAGTATAACCTCTTTACCGCCTGTAATCATCTGTTGAACCAGAACGCCTTTTATGTCTGCTCCCGGCATGAGACGGCGTGTCTTTTGTATAATATCACAAAATGACCGCTGGACTTCATTAGAGTTTTTTATATCAACTATAACCCCTCCGAAATCTGATTTGTGTAGTATGTCAGGCGAAGATATCTTTAAAACAACCGGGTATCCTATTTTTTCAGCGGCTTCCGCCGCTTCTGTTTCCGAAGCGGCAAGAATGCTTGCTGGTATCCTGAAGCCATAAGCAGCAATTACCTGCTTTGCATCTTCTTCACTGATATAACGGCGTAAGTTTTGTTTTGTGTTTGCAATTATAGACAATGCTTTATCCTTAATGATATTAAATTTCTTTATTTCGGGCGGTTGCTTTTTCTGCCACAAGGTATATTTATACATTGCCTCTACTGCAGTTATTGCTCGTTCCGGAAATGTGTAATTAGGTACTTTCTTTTGACACATGATTTTTAAACCACTTTCGATACGTTTTCCTCCCATAAAAGAGGTAACGATTGTTTTATCTGTTTTGCTGGAGATTTCACTGATTACCTCTGCGGTTTTTTCTATTTCAGTCATTGCCTGCGGCGTAAGAATGATTAGGACTATATCGGTATTTGGGTCTTCGATTACTTTTTCAATAACAAATTTGTACCGATCTTCTTTGGCGTCGCCTAGTACATCTACAGGGTTATAAACATTTGCTATAGATGGCAGGAATGAACGGAGTGTATCTATGGTATTTCTGGAGAAACTCGCCATTTTTAGTTGTGAGCGTTCCACCGCATCTGCGGCGATAATTCCGGGCCCTCCTGCATTCGTAATTAATGCTATGCGAGGTCCTTTTGGCAGAGGCTGCTGGCTGAATATTCTGGCGTAATCGAAAAGTTCTTCAATTGTCATCGCTCGTAAAATTCCGGATTGTTTGCATGCTGCGTCAAGTGCGTTTTCAGAACCTGCAAGAGTACCTGTGTGAGAGGATGCTGCCCTGGCACCGGCTGAAGTACCACCGGATTTTACAAGGATTACAGGTTTTTCTCTGGTAAGCGCTTTTGCCGCATTAATAAATTCGACTCCGTTCTTTACGCCCTCCAAATATCCAAGCACAACCTTTGTATGGTCATCTTCGCACATTACTTTTATCAGGTCTACTTCATCAATGTCTGTCTTGTTGCCCATACTGATGAATTTCGAGAACCCTATACATTCACTGACAGCCCAGTCGAGGATTGACGTGCAAATGGCGCCTGATTGGGAAAAGAATGCAATATTGCCTTTTGCGGGCATATCTGCGGCAAAAGAGACATTAAGCGATGAGCGTGTATCAATCAACCCGAGGCAGTTTGGTCCCAGCATGCGTATCGAATGCTCTTTAATCTTCTGATATAATTCACGTTCTATTGCAGCGCCCTCTATACCACTTTCCTTGAAGCCGGCGCTGATGACGATAATGGAATCTGTGCCCTTTTCTATACATTCATTAACTACATCTAATACTTGTCTGGCAGGAACAACGATTACTGCAAGGTCAATTCTATCATTGATTGATTTGAGATTTGCGTATGTTTTTATTCCAAGTATACTTTCTGCGTGCGGGTTAACGGGATATATTTTGCCTTTATAACTGAAATTAATAAGATTTTTTAGTATGTCGTGGCCTACCTTACCTTTTTCGCGCGATGCGCCAATAACTGCGACAGATTCGGGTGAGAAGAAATGTTCAAACATAAATTACTGTGAAAGTCTTTCTTCTTTTTCTTTGCTTTCGATCTGATTAGTACTGGTGATATGCTCTTCTTTTGGTAATATATCGAACATGTTTTTGATGGAATGAGTAAGCGGTTTAAAAGGAGTCAGGTGGCTTTCTGGTTTTAAAAAAGTGCCTTTGATTTCTACCATGGTTAATTGTTTCCTAACACCTCCGACAACAAAGTCAAAAACCTTTCCTACAATAGGAATCTGGGAAAAAACGCCCTTGCCAAACCCGGCAACAACATTTAAATGAAGGTTTCCATTGAGCTCGATATCGCCGCGTCCATTAAGTTCAATCGTGTCACTATAAATCCTGCCGTCGTCTACATGAATTATACCGTCTTTCACAATATACTTCACCTGCGCGTTGTTGAAACTTTCCTTTCTTGGGATGTTGAGATTGAGGACATTGAATACACTTAAAATTACAGGAACGTCTGATAGATAGCCTTCGTTAATATTCAACTGTCCCTCGGCGTAAAAGTTTTTTTGGTCTGTGCCTTTCCCTCTGTACTTTATTCTGCCATACAGTAGTCCTGACCATGGTTTTTCAGTGTTGGTAACCTTTATAGCTAATTCTTCCAGGATAACTCTTGAAAAACTTAATTCCCCTTCATACTGATACGGTTCAGAGGTTGTATTAATTGATATAGCCCCTTCTACGTGTCCACCGCAACAATTGGCTTCCATGTGCTTACTTACGAAGCAGTCTTTATTAATTTCCAAACGTCCTTCTATTCCCCTGAGGTGAATCTTATACTTATTTTCTGTAATTTCACAATCTTTAAGGTTGACATCAATTGAATAATCGTTACTCTTTTTTTCATCAAAACCCTGAAAGTTGATATTAATGTCTGCCTTACCTGCCGGATGTATAGCATTCCATAATTTTTCTCCAGTGTTTTTAAATGGCAGGTTTTTCAGGAAAGATTCGGTAATTGACAGATTAGGTGCATGGAAATTAAATATTTTCCTGCCAGTTTTAATATTATAAATGCCGTTCATTTCCGTGAAGATTGTCTGGTCTCCGCATTGTAAGAAACCATTGGCATTTTTAAATACCATAATATT
>MHYY01000108.1 GCA_001830285.1 Planctomycetes bacterium RIFCSPLOWO2_12_38_17
AGAAATAGCATCTGTCTTTATCTCTGAGGTGTAATATATATTTAATTTTTAATATCACATCTTTGTATAAAATTTACTGTTTCTTCATTAAACCCAGCTCTAAAGCAGCTTCAAAGACACCATGTCCTTTTAAATAATTAGGATCGTGTTTTAACATCTGTATAAGATGCTCCCGTGCAAGCAGTTTATCCCCTTTTGCAAAATAGAACATACCTAGATTTTTATGAGCACTGGCATTTTTAGTATCAAACATTACAGATTTTTGAAATTCATTCAGCGCCGCATCCCATAATCCTTTCTGACAATAAACCACACCCAGATTATTATGTGCATTGGAATGATCTGGCTGTAACCTGATTGCCTCCTCAAGCTCAGTCATTGCCTTATCTAACTCCCCTTTCTCAGTATATACATATCCAATATTACTATGCGGTTCTGCAAAATCCTTTGAAACTAATAATGCCTTTTGATACTGAACGATCGCCTCATCCATCATGCCCTTTTTCAAATACGCACTGCCAAGATTATTAAAGACCTGAGGGGCATACATACCCTGACTAATTGCCTTATTAAAAAAGGCTATACCGTCGTCTATCAAGCCCTTCTTAACACAGGCATTTCCAAGATTATAGTATGCATGGGGAAATACAGGCATATACTTTAATGCCTTCCTGTACTCAATAATAGCTTTGTCAATGAGCCCTTTCTCTATATACATTGTACCCAGACTATTATGTCCTTCTGGAAAATTTTCTTTTAATTTAACTGCCATCTCCAGTTCATCAATTGCCGCATCAAGCCTTCCTTGATTAAAGAGATATCTTCCCAAATTGTTATGCGCATCCCAGTTACCAGGCTGTTCTTTCAGGATTTTTGTCCAGAATACAAACTCACTTCTCCAGACCATATTTCTTAGCATGGTTCTTACAAAAAAAGTGATGCATATTATTGACACAACAGGAATAACAATATAATTCCTCGTTAATACACTGTAGTAACTATAAACGGGTAATTTCCTTTGTATATCAACAGATAATCGAGAAGGTCTGTTGTAAAATAATAATCCGCCTATAACAGGACAAAACATGGCAACGGGCAAATATAGATAACGGTCTGCCATTATGTGACCAATCGGCACAATGTTAAGAACCGGCAATAACGATACAAAAAAATACAGCATAAACAGACTATAAGTTTTAGTTTTATTTACAGTCTTGAAAATAATTACACCTACTGCAGTGAGTAAGATAATGCTTATAACAAAGGAAACATCAAAAGCAGACAAAACCTCTGCAATAGTATAATCAGCACTCAAATGAGTTGGTAAGAACATGAGTTTTATATATGAAGATAAAACTTTGCTCATCGTCATGAAGTTTATCGGTATACTTCCCTTTACATAGCTTGCCGATATTTCAAGCGGATTCTTTAACACAAGAAAACGGATACATAAGTAAAAAATACTTACAAGGATGTAACCGAGATAATAACTTACGAAATACTTAATCCATCTCAATTTTGTATGACTGCTATGCTCATTATCCTCAGATAGTGAATGAATAACAGAATTTTTATTTTCGCTTTGATTTAAATGAAGCGAAGGACCTGATTTTCTCCTGAACAAGAACCAGTACAATAGGATAAACAGGGGCACTACAATTGCGGATTCTTTTGAAAGCAGACTGAGCAAATAAAATAAAAGAGACCCCGCATAATAAATCCACATCCAATATCTTGATGCAAATGTTTGCGAACACTGCCCGTCAGCCTGCCGATTTTTTGTTTTTACATGGTAAGAAGTACTTGTTTTACAACTGTAATGGTATATACGAACTGATTTGATAAGGCAAAGACAAGCAAGAAATGAAAACGTGGCAACGAAAATATCTTCCCTGTAACTGAGGCAATTTACTGCCTCTGTAGTACATGGATGAATTGAGAATATTACTGCTGAAAATAATGCCGCTAAACGCACCTTTGTGAGTTGAACCAATAAAAGATACAATAGAACACAATTGGCTGCGTGGAGAATAACATTGGAAAGATGGTATCCAAATGGATTATATCGCCAGATTGCATAATCAATGAAATAACTGAGAGTTACAACAGGACGGTAGCTTAATTCATTGGCAAGGCGAAAATATTCTTTACTGAAGACCTTCGGTATATTTCCAAGATTGCGGATAAAATAATTTTCTTCCAATACACTAATATCGTCGTAAACAAATCCATTAAATAGTGTATTGAGAAAAGCGCACAGGGGAAGGATTACTAAAATTATATATACAAGCCTGGAAACTACTGTTTGAGAATCTCTATTCTGAGAATATGGAATGTTCGTGTCTTTTTTAATCACTACGACTCTTCTAACACATAACTTCTGTGTTTAACTACCTTTGCCTTAACTATATATACAACCTCTTCAGCAATATTAGTAGAATGGTCTGCAATCCTTTCAAGGTGGCGTGAAATCAGTATAAGGTGGACGGCACGCGTTATATTTCCCGGGTCCTGCATCATATAAGTTAATAGTTCGCGGAATATCTGGTCATTAAGGGCATCAACCGTGGAATCACGTTCATACACCGACCTTGCAAGTTCTGTATCGCGGTTCACAAAGGCGTCAATACTGTCCTTAACCATTGTCTGCGTGATAGTAGCCATCCTAGGTATATCAATAAGTGGTTTTAGCTGGGGTTCTTGGCTAAGAGGAATAACACGCTCTGCAATATTCACAGCAAGGTCTCCCATACGCTCGAGATTATTTGTAATCTTGATTGACGATGTAATAAACCGGAGATCAATAGCAAGTGGCTGCCGCAATGCAAGCAAATCCACGCATTGCTTGTCAATCTCTAATTCCAGTGAGTCAATGTCTTCGTCACTTTTTATGACACCTTGCGCCAGTTTGCTATCCCGTTCAATAAGGGATTTTACAGCGTTTGCGATTGCCGTCTCCACCAGCGATGCCATCTGAATGAGATTTTTTCTGAGCGCTCCTAATTGTTGATCAAAGTGTCTTTCCATATGCATAATTATCCGAATCGTCCTGTTATGTAATCTTCTGTAACAGCCTTATCAGGATTTGTGAATATCTTGGTAGTTATATTATACTCTATTAACTGACCGTTCAATAAAAATCCAGTATAATCTGAAACCCGCGCCGCCTGCTGCATATTATGGGTAACAATCACTATTGTGTAGTATTTTTTTAGGTCTTCAATAAGTTCCTCAATCCTGGCGGTTGCCGTCGGGTCAAGCGCAGAACAAGGCTCGTCCATCAGCAACACTTCAGGGTCAACCGCCAGTGCCCGCGCAATACAAAGTCGCTGTTGCTGTCCCCCCGAAAGCCCGATTGCGCTATGATTCAGCCTGTCTTTAACTTCATTCCAGAGCACAGATTTTGTTAAACTATATTCCACAATTTCATCCAGACGCTTTCTGTCATTCATCCCATAAAGTCTTGGACCAAAAGCCACGTTATCGTAAATAGATTTTGGAAATGGGTTTGGTCTCTGAAACACCATACCAACACGCCTTCTCAAATCAACAAGGTCAACATCCCTGTCGTAAACATTTTTATTATCCAGCAAGACCTTACCCTCTATGATTACTTCATTTGTAATTTCAGAAATACGATTGACAGATTTAATTAAAGTAGATTTTCCACAGCCAGAAGGTCCTATAATAGCCGTAACCTTACATTCATAAAACCCCATGGATACGCTGTCTAACGCCCTGTATTTCCCATAGTAAAATGATACATTCTCCAGCTTTATCTTGGTTTTCTGATTCTCTTTAATATCCTGTTCAATATTCATCTTGAACGCTTCCTGAAATAAATGCGAAAGACAATGGCAGAAAGATTCAGAAGAAAGGTCAGGGCAATCAAAACAAGCGTCGTGCCGTACTGGATAGGTCTCGTTTCAGCAGTATTTGTGGATTGCGTCGCCATAATAAAAATATGATATGAAAGTCCCATGAATTGATCAAGGGGGTTTATGATAGGTATGTTTACATATGGAATTGTAAATACCGGTAAACGCGGCAAAAAATACGCACAGCCAGTAAATAATATTGGTGCGGTTTCACCAACCCCACGGCTGATACCGAGTATTGCCCCTGTAAGAATCCCAGACCTTGCCTGCGGTAAGACAACATTTCTAATCACCTGCCACCTTGTAGCGCCAAGCCCAAAGGCAGCCTCTCTCAAACTCACCGGAACGCTATTCATTGCCTCTTCAGTAGAAACAATAATTACCGGTAAAACAAGAAGGGCAAGTGTTGAAGCAGCCCATATCATCGCCGGCTGGCCAAACAATAGCTCAAATCCTGCAATTTTATCAATCCCACGTCCAACAAACAGGATAAAAAATCCAACGCCAAATAATCCAAATACAATCGAGGGTACACCCGCAAGATTGTTGATTGATGCACGAATAATCCTACCCAGTAACCCCTTTCCAGCATATTCCGTAATATAAATTGCTGTCGAAACACCTACCGGAATTGCCAAAATAATCATCATCATGGTAATGCAAATTGTGCCAAAGATTGCAGGAAAGATTCCGCCTTTAGTCATCCCTTCTGTAGGTTCTTTTATCAGAAACTGCAAATTAATAACTCCCGCACCGCTCATTACAATCTTAACAAGTATTGCAATGAGGACTGCTATGACAAGAAAAGCCATACCATGACACAAACCCTGAAAGAAGGCATTAAAAATATTCCGTTTCTTTATCGTCATAACTTTAGCTTCTTTCGCATCCGGTTAATAATTATTTCAGCAATTAAATTCAATACAAAAGTTATTAAAAAAAGTACCGAACCTATAAGAAACAATGCATAATATTGTGAACTTCCATGTGGAACCGCCCCTAACTCAGCAGCAATAGTTGCCGTCATGGTCCGTACACTGGAAAATATATTACCGGTAACCAGTGCGGCGTTGCCTGTAGCCATTATAACAATCATGGTTTCACCAAGGGCGCGTCCCATTCCAAGTATAATGGATGCCGTAATGCCTGAAATTCCCGCAGGTACAACAACCTTCCATATCGTCTCCCATTTTGTAGCGCCAAGCCCGTAGGATGCCTCTCTTAATTCAGAAGGCACCGCACGCAGTGCATCATCGGTAATTGAAGCAACTACTGGAATTATAACCAGAGAAACACCTATAGCCCCGACAAAGGCATTCAAACGGAAGGTAGTGTGAAAAACATTTTGTATAAAAGTTGCAAGCAGCGTTAAACACAAAAAACCTATTACCACTGTGGGAATGCCTGCCAGAAGTTCAATTGCAGGTTTAATAATTTCTCGCATTCTAATGGAAGCAATCTCTGCCAGGTAAATCCCGCATCCCACACCAAGTATGGTAGAAATTACTGTGGCAGGCAATGCCACAAGAAAACTGCCAATTAGCAAAGGAACTATTGAAAATTTCCCAGGCTCACCGACAGGTTGCCACATACATGCGAAAACACGGTTATCATCAAAATCAAGGATATGCGTTCCAATAAACTCCATTGGTTTAATCAGGAAAAATGCCCTGACGCCTTCCTTAAATAAAAAAATAAAAATCAGTGCAATAAATACAATAGCTGTCAAACCGCCGATGAAAACCAATTTCTCTATTATAAATTCCCTTACACGCTGTTTGTGTACATTTATATTGCGAGATTCCACAAGTAAATCAGAAATACGCTTGTCCCCAAAGCGTTTCAAACTATCTCTGGTAGAATTGTTTGAGGAAATTATAGAAGTGCTAATTTTTGAAGTCTTTGACGTGTAATTCATAAGATTTAATTGAAATATATATCTTATGAATGTTAAAGAAATGTTAAGAATTTGTTAAAATTGTGTTAATACTTTAAATATAATTACATCAGATGATTTTGCGCCAATGACAACATCATCCCCCACAACCAAATTTAACCGCTCTATTTCTTCTGCATCTACAAGGGCTTTGAAATATTGATCTTCATGCATGATTGTAACTGCAGCCATTATGGAATCGGATTCTATTCCAACTACCTTTCCAACAATCTGGATACGTGTGCTCAACCTTTTTCCCATAAAGATATCCTCCGGAGTCCCATGCCTTAGAACCCTCCCAGATTCTAATACAACTACTTTATCTGCTAGTTTATAAACTTCTGTTATATCATGTGTCACGTAAAGTGTTGTCACATTCAATTGCTTTATAATCCGTTTTAAATCTTCCTGTAATTGTCTGCGAGCCTCCCAGTCAAGAGCAGAAAAAGGTTCGTCTAATAAGAGCAAATCAGGCCTTCTGACTAATGCCCTAATCAGCGTTACCCGCTGCTTTTGACCTCCGGATAACTGAGCAGGATAAAATCGCTCGTATCCCGATAAACCCGCAAGGGATATCAGATCTTTTATTTCATTCAAGCTCCTTTTTCCCTTTACTCCATATAATATATTCTTTTCTACAGTTAAATGTGGAAATAAAGAAGGGTCTTGAAATACAAATCCGATGGAACGTCTCTGGACAGGGAGATGAATTTGTTTTGTACTATCATACCACAATTCTTTTCCATCGGAAATCATCCCCTCGTCAGCTATTTCAAGTCCCGAGATAATACGCAATATACTCGACTTGCCAGCGCCGGAGTGTCCAAACAATGCCGTTACCTTACCCAGAGGAATCTCAAAGTCAACTTTTATGGTAAAATTATTCCACGTTTTTTTTAAATTAACCTTAAACAAATTAAAGCGTCCTTATAAATCTTCTGTTCACAAAATAAACTACGGCAAGTACAGCAAATGAGAATAACAGCAGAATTGCGGCACAAATATTTGCAGTTCCATAATTCAGTGACTGAACCTCGTCGTAAATAGCTACCGAGGCAACCCGCGTAACTCCGGGAATGTTACCTCCTATCATTAATACAACCCCAAATTCACCCATGGTATGGGCAAAAGAAAGCACGCAGCCGGTGATAATCCCATGTCTGGACAAAGGTAAAATGATGCGGATAAATGTGTATAACTTAGAACGTCCTAATGACCATGATGCCTCGATTAATTTCCTATCAACAGCAGCAAAAGACGCCTGAAACGGCTGAACGGCAAACGGCAGACTGTATAAACATGAACCAAGCACAAGTCCTTCAAATGAAAATGCTAGTGTTTTATTAAATATAGTGTCATACCATCTTCCAATAATACCATTACCTCCGATAACAAGGAGGAGGTAGAAACCAAGAACCGTCGGCGGGAGTACCAAGGGCAGCGAAATAATGGATTCTATAATAAATTTCCATCGTATCCTTGAAAACACAAGCCAATAACCAAAGGGAATACCTACAATAAACAGCAAAATTGTGGTAACGAGAGAAAGTTTTAAACTTAACAAAAGCGGTGCGGCAAAATTCATAGTATTTAATTTCTAAAACTCTAGTCCATAACAAAGACAATGTAGAAGTCTCAAAAGCATTAACATAATAGATATGTCGAGTTATTTGCTTTGAGGCAAAATAAAACCGTAATTAGAAAATATCCTTTTACTTTTTTCCCCATCTAAAAATCTTAGGAAAGTCTTAACGTCAGATTTATGCTCGCCCCTAGGCAATACGGTGTAAAACTGATCTAGCTTTTTATAAGATTCAGTCGGGATAATCCAATAATTTCCCATCTTTTTTAAATCAGGAGACAAGGCAATGGAGAGCGCAATAATTGCTGCATTCGCAGCCCCTGCTTGCGCAAACTGCGCCGTCTGCGAAACATTTTCACCAAAGACTAGTTTGCCATGAACCTTATCCCATAAACCATAGTACCTGAGAGACTCTTCCGCTGCACAACCATATGGGGCGTGCCTCGGGTTCGCAATAGCCAGTTTTTTTATCCTTGAATCCAGAACTATATCTAAACCTTGGTTGGAATCGAGTGATAATTTTTTGGGCGTCCAGAGTACAATCATGCCCATGGCATATTTTTGACTGCTGTTCTTTACTGCAAACCCCTCTTTCTCTAATAATGCCGGATAATAGCCGTCTGCTGAAAAGAATAAATCATAAGGAGCGCCCTGCTTTATCTGCATAAAAAAATTGCCTGAAGAGCCATAAGCAACCTCAACATCAACGTATGGATTCTCCCTTTCAAAGGCAGCACAAATCTCATTCATAGCAAAACTCAGGTCTGAGGCAGCCGCTACTAATATTTTTTCGCCAGCAAGTGCAGTATAATTTATACACATAAATAAAAGAATTATTGCACAAACAATATGTACCCTGATTTGCATTATTACTAAAACTCCTTTGACAAGATCAATTCGGTTGATTTAACAATCGCAGTAATCTCATCGCCACTGTTAATTTTCATCTCATCAAGTGACGCATTGGTAATAATGGCATGAAGTACATCACCCTGTGATTCTATCAATACCTTTGACAATACGTCTCCTCTGATAATCTGTTTAACAAGCCCCCTTGTTCTGTTTCTAGCGCTAAGTATCCCTGATATTGATTTCGCAAGCATAATATCCGTACCCTTAATGATTACACATATACTATCGCCTGCAGAGAGATGCATGTCGTCGCACGATACACTTGTAATAATGACGCTCAATAGCACTTCTTTCCAAAGAATTTGGATATGGGCGTGTATCTTCCCGCGTATTATATTGACAATCTTTCCATGAAGCCTGTTTGACATATGACAGTTATCCCTGATTCCTAGTTAGCGGAAAATCGGACTTTTGATAAATTACTTAAAAAAACGCTTAAATTCCTTTTCTGTTAGGATAGCTATTCTCTTCTTGTATTTTTTATACTTGGATAACAATTCCTTCGCCTCCTGCGTCAATACAGCGCCGCCGCCTCCCTTGCCCCCGGTTGTAACATTCAACAACTTCGCGCCCAGCGCCTTTTCTGTCGCCTTGACCTTACCCCATGCGGCGCGATAAGACATGCCTAATTCCTTGGATGCCGCATTTAAAGACCCCAGTCGGTCTATAGCCTCAAGCAGCATCTTCCTGCCCTCAGAAAAAGCTACAACTCCATTTTCTTCTAACCATATTTTAAATATAACCTTCATAATATCGGATTCATTATGTCATAAATGACATAACGATGTCAATAAATATTTCCGAATTACATAACTATTAAATTTGGCTGCCTTCAACAACATTTCTATATTACAAATGTTATTGTAGAGACACGCCACGGCATTTCTTTACAAGGTTGAAATCCCTGTGCTGTTAGGCAGAAAACAAACCACCGTTGTTAAAACAATCTGCTTGAGCGTCTGTACAAATATGCTATACTGATTATCAATCCAAAATCTAATTGCACACTTTTTTAATCGTTTCTATTAATTCACAAAGAAGAACAAAGATTATGAACGTTAAAGAGGCTATAACTAAACGCCGCAGCATCAGAAAATTCAAAGCAGACCCTGTGCCGGACGAACTAATACTCCAGCTCCTGGAGAGCGCCCGGCTTGCCCCATCCGGTTCCAATACGCAGCCGTGGAGGTTTATAGTGGTAAAAAATCCAGAAACAATGCAAAGATTGCAGAAAGCTTCGTTTAATCAACGCCACGTCGGGCAAGCACCCGTGATTATCGCTTGCTGTGCAGATATTAAGGCATTTGGCGAATTTCCTGAACGCATTGATGAGCTTATCGTCTCCGGCGCATTACCAGCGAAGACGCGTGAGGTATTTGTCCCATCGCTAAAAAAAGAAGGCATGAGCGCTGACATTAAATGGCATTTAATCATCGCCGCTGTGGGAAACACGGATATTGCCATTGAACATATGGTATTACAGGCTGTTGAACTGGGACTAGGTACATGCTGGGTAAGATGGTTTGACGACAACAAGGTAAAAGAAATACTCGAGATTCCACAAAATATAGAAATTATTGCCCTTTTACCTGTTGGTTATCCAGACGAAGACCCGCCTCAGAGACCAAGATTCAAACTTGAAAAGATTGTTTATTATGAAAAGTATGGAAGTAAATAATCACAAATACTATAAAGTTATTCCATTTTACGACTTTTAGAATCCCTAGATCAATTCCGTTTGGTTTAAGGATGTGTATTTTGAAATTGAGGGTTGGTGATTTATCTAGCTAGCCTGTGCTATAGATATCTGAATATCGTCATAATTCACAGGCTGTTCCACCTTCACCTTGTTCAAACGAACCAGTTCCAGCAATGCCAGGAAAAATCCAATAATATGGCTTCTCTCCATTAGCCCGCGGAATAAATTAGTAAATGATATGGAAGTATGAAGATGAACCCTTTGTAAAACCTCGTTCATATATTCTTGTATTGGGGTATCGTCATAAACAACACTGGCGGGAACATTAAGCAGTGTTTGTTTCATGAGTTGAGAAAATCTTTGTAAGAGGTCCCATATCTTTACACCCTCTAACGGTATTTCTTGTTCATCGTCTGTTAACTCAAATGGAATTTCCCTGTGTACACGCGCATACTTTTTTTCCTGTTCTTCAGCCCTTGCGCTAAGGAAAAAGGAACTCTCCTTATACCGCTTGTATTCAAGCAACTGTTTTACAAGTGACATCCGCGGGTCTTCTATTTCCTCCTCGTCACCCTGTGGCCCTTGCTGTGGAAGAAGCGCGTAAGATTTGATATACATGAGGGTCGCCGCCATTACCAGAAAATCACCAATAATATTCATATCAAGCACCTGCAAAGTCTCCACATACTGTAAGTACTGATCTGTTATCCGCGCAATCGGGATATCATATATATCTACCTCTTCCTTACGAATCAGGTAAAGTAGCAGGTCAACTGGTCCGTTATACATATCAAGTTCTACTTTATATTCGTTTGACATTTTATTATTAACCTGTGAAAAAATTTTTTATATATTATTTACAATCCCGTAAACAACTTCAGAAAAAAATGTATGGGCGGGCTTAATATCTTCCCCAGTATTGAAATACCTGTATAGTTTCCAACTACAATAACTCCAATAAGGATGAATGGGCCGTAGCGTTCAATCCCCCTATATTTTAAAGCCATACTAGAAGGTAATAGGCCTTCCAGTATATGAGAGCCATCTAACGGATATAAAGGAATCAAGTTAAAAAAAGCCAGTGACAGATTAACAATAATTCCAGAAATCAGCAAATTAAAAATAATGGCAGATATATTCATGGGTACAAATGTCACATGACGGAAAAAGTAAAATATAACGCCGAACAAAAATGCAGAAACAAAGTTAGAGGCAGGACCTGCAAAGGATACGATCATATTGTCACGGCGCGGATTGTTAAAGTTATATGGATTCACCGGAACAGGTTTACCCCAACCAAAATGCGCAAAAACAAAACATAATGCCCCCAGGATATCTATATGCGCCAGCGGGTTTAAAGTTAACCGTCCCTGTAGTCTTGCAGTGGGGTCGCCAAATTTGTTTGCAGTCCATCCGTGAAAATATTCGTGAATGGTCAATGCATAAAGTATGGTGGGGATTAATATGATTAAATTGTTTAAATTCACTAGTTGGCTGTGACTCCTTTCCTCAAATTTTTCAGCATGTTAACACACCATAAGTAAGTTGTCAAGTCTGGAACACTTACCTGATTTTATTGCGTTGTTTTCACTTGAATAATACAGATATGACCAATATAATCATTTTATATTCAGAATTTCTAAACGCAGTTAATGTATATACTGAGTATTAATTTTTAAATATTTTCCAAAAACCAAATGAAAGAAAAATCCTTATCAGACATTGATATTGCCTTTGCAAGGGACGTATTACTGCTCGAATCAGAGGCGATTAAAAATCTGATTAGCTGCCTTGACCATAATTTCAAGAAGGCACTTGACCTGATCTTTAACTGCAAGGGGCGTGTTGTGGTTACAGGAATCGGGAAGGCAGGAATAATCGGGCAAAAAATATCAGCAACACTTGCAAGCACTGGCACCCCATCATTCTGGATTCATTCTTCAGAAGCAAGGCATGGTGATTTAGGACGCATTGTATCAGATGACATTGTCCTTGCTTTATCAAACAGTGGTGAAACGGAGGTTGTTACACTGCTTCCTTTTCTAAAGCAGATAGGGGCAAAAATTATTGCCATTACAGGAAACTGTCAGTCCTCCCTTGCACAGCATAGCGATGTTATACTTGATATAGGAAAAATCGAAGAACCCTGTCCATTAGGCCTTGCTCCATCTGCAAGCTCAACTGCCATGCTGGCGCTGGGCGATGCCCTTGCGCTTACAATTTTTAAGAAAAGAAATCTCAGTATGGAAGATTATGCCCTTTATCACCCCGGAGGAGAACTTGGAAGGAAATTGCTTACAGTAGAAATGGTCATGCGTAAAAATGAAAAAAACCCTGTTGCTTATGAAGATACACCACTACTAGATGTAATCGGTATTATGACAGACACTGCAGGTAAGCCAGGAGCTGTGAGCATTGTTAATAAACAAAACAAACTGGTAGGTTTTTTTACCGATGGCGACCTCAGAAGGTATTTAAAAAACGGTATTTCGTTTTTGCACGGCAGTGTAAAAGAAGTCATGACGCGGTCGCCAAAAGTAATAAATGCCCGATGCCTTGTTGCCGAGGCATATAAGATACTAAAAACTCACAAAATTGACCAATTGCCTGTGGTTGACGATACCAACACGCTTATTGGTATCATAGACGTACAAGACTTA
Source organism: Planctomycetes bacterium RIFCSPLOWO2_12_38_17 (assembly GCA_001830285.1). Classification (GTDB taxonomy): domain Bacteria; phylum Planctomycetota; class Brocadiia; order Brocadiales; family Brocadiaceae; genus PLOWO2-12-38-17. The sequence continues at coordinate 12,668 of MHYY01000108.1, forward strand.
TTGGAGGTGGGGTTTAATTTTTGAAAAATATAAAGATGGTTATAATAGATATTGATGGTGTTTTGACGGATGGCACCATCTATATTGATTCAGAGGGGCGTGAAACAAAGGCGTTCCATGTACTAGACGGCGCCGGCATCTCATATCTGCACCGGGCAGGTATTAAAACTGCAATCATAAGCGGAAGAACATGTGATGCAGTTGTTCACAGAGCCAAAGAACTAAACATCAAAGATGTGTACCAGGGCGCCATAAACAAATTAGATGCTTATAAAGAGATACTTGAAAAACACACCCTTCGTGACGACGAAATATGCTATATCGGCGACGACCTTATAGACCTGCCGATATTTTACTGCGTTGGATTTCCTGTTTCAGTTGCCAATGCATCTCCGCTTGTAAAACAGCATTCTTTGTACGTTACAAATGCAAAAGGTGGATTTGGTGCAGTAAGGGAAGTTGCAGAAAAGATACTTAAATTTCAGGACAAATGGAATCTCATCATGGAACGTTATAGGGAAATTTAAGTAATAAAAACTTGAAAAACCTTCAAATGTTAATCGTTTTTATACAATAATAAATATCAAAAATAGGTTAACATAACGGATATTCGCAAGTTTGCACCTGAGCAAAATACGCAATTCTTCAATTAATTCAGGACAGAATTTAAAAGTTGCGGCTACACATAAATATATCAAAATTCATGATGGTTACTACAGATTCTAAAAAATAAAAGGGATTTTAAACTCTAAATCATGACAATTCGAAGATACATATTTATAGGCATTCCTGTGGCTTGTATAATTGCAGTCATTGTGTCAATCATCCTATATCAACCGGGAAGACAGACAAAAAACAGGAAAGAGATCACCTCTCCAACAAAAAGTGCCTTAGAACTTAAGCAGTTAGATAATACCGGCGGAAAAGATTCCGTAACGCAAACCGTCGGCGGACTAACCATGCCGAGCTATGATGAAAGCGGAAAAGAAGTTGTGGTTATGCGTGGAGAAAATACTATTCTGATGAGCGACAATACCTATAAAATCATTTCCCCAGAAATTGAGGTTATGGATTATTCAAACAGTGAAAATGGAACTCAATCCGTTTTAATTAAATCTGAAAGCGGTGAAATGGATAGTACAACCAATGAAGGCTACCTTTCTGACAATGTAGTCATTCATTTCGACCCTGAAACCCAGCTCAATACGGAATATTTAAGATACTCGCCAGAAAAGAAATTTGTATATACCGATGACCCGGTTACTATTAATGGAAAGGGAATAAAAATCATAGGTCTGGGGTGCGAGATAGACCTTGTTAATAAAAAGATGTGGATTAAAAAAGATGCGGAAATGGAAATGGACGGCGTTAAAAACGACCTCTTCTTCCTATCCGGTGAAAACAATCAATCTGTTGAAGAAAATTCAACCCCTTTAAATGAAACTGAAACAACGAAAGAGGGAATCCCTGAAAAGACCTTTATTCGTTCCAGCGGTCAGCTTTTATTTGACAGACAATCCGATGCAAAAATTATGACGTTTAACGATAACGTGGAAGCAAGAAAAGGCAGTTCCACTGTTTTCTCAGATAAACTTACTATCTTTCTCGACCCACAAACAAAACAAACAAAGCAGGCTATCGCCAGCGGAAACGTACTCGCATCCCAGGGAACTAAAATTGCCAAAGGCAGCTTTTTAACGTGGGATGTCAATACCCAGTGCGCAATTTTAGAAGATTCACAAAACGCAGAATTTGTCAAAGAAGATCTAAATATCAACGCCCAAAAAATGATTTTATATAAAGACACTGGCAAGATAGATATCCCAAGCCCGGGCAGTTTAAAAACCAAAACAAATGAAAAATCGGGCAGAAAAAAAGCCTTTGGCAAAAGCAATACGGCCGATAATAATATAAATGTAAAATGGGAAGGAAAAATGAATTTCCTTGACGACACAAGGGAGGCATTCTTTGAAAAGGGTATAGAAGTTAAAAAAGATGATTCTCTGTTATATTGCGATAAGCTTAATGTAACATTTAATGAAAACGACTATAACCTTCAGTCAATGAAAGCCGCACAAAAAATCCATATAGTGGATAAAAAAGGCTCATTATATAGCGAAGCTGTTGGTGACCAGGTTACATGGAATGCAAAAAATATGGTCACAGTCCTGACAGGCAAACCTTTTGCGATGCTCAGAGAAGGCAATAAACGACAAATTCTCGCACCCAAAATTTTATTCTACGAAAATAGCAACAATGTGCTCTGTGAAGGCAGTGGGACGCTTTATGAAAGACGTTCAGACAACAAAGACGCACAGGATACAGACATGAAGGCTATATGGTCTAAAAAAATGCAATATAATAATACATTAAAAAAAATAAGCTTTTACGAAGGCGTACAGGTTACGCGAAGTGAACAAAAACTTTACGGCGACCAGATTGACGCCTACATGAATGAAAATCAGGAAATAAATAAAATTATTTCTATAGGCAACGTTTATTTTTACAGTAAGGCTTTAAATGGCAGTGAAGGTTTCGGCTCCTTATTAACATGGGATCTAATTAAAAATCTGGCTTTACTTACCGGCAACCCAAAGGCTGAATTACGAAAAGAAGGTTCGCGTACATTCTCTCAAAAGGTTTATTTCGATATAGCCCAGAAACGCGTTTCATGGGAAGGCAGACCGCACTGGCAGCTTATCAGCAAAGAAACAACAGATACCAATTAAGTGAAAAGAAACTTATTTCATATCCCCGGCGCAACACTACTTTTACTTCTTATGCTTCCGCATATTTTTGCCGAAGATATTATCCCATCCTCTAAAGTCAGTCCAAAACAAAGCGAAATATTTGCACGTTTTGTCCTATCAGAAGAAATCCCGGAAAACACCTTCGCTGCGCTGAAAAGAGCGCTTGAACTCGGTGTGGACGGCATAGAGGTTGATATCAGGCAAACAAAGGACAACAAGCTTATTTTGATGCGGGACGAAACAATTGACAGAACAACCGATGGAAAAGGACGTGTTGATGAATTGTTATACGCCGAAATAAAGCTATACGACGCAGGTTCATGGTGCAGTGATAAATTTAAAAACGAACGAGTGCCATTGCTTTCCGATGTACTCAAATTTTGCAAAATCAATAACCTCAAACTAATCTTAAATGGCAGGCAAACCTGCCTTGAAAAACAGTTAGTGGACGTTATTAGAGAATGTGAAATGGCTTCACAGGTTTACTCCTGGGGGACATTGAGAAACCCAGACGTAGAAGATGCCGAACTATTCTCAAAAGAAATTGTTTATGTACCTGCCGAAGAATTGAAAGAAGAAAAAATCAACCAGATACATGAAGAAAAGAAATATGCCTTCTCCGTAATATCCGAAACAGATGACAGAAAGACCATTAAAAATCAAATTAAACTCGGAATGGATGTGATCCTTGTTGATTATCCCTGTGTTGCTATGGACATATTGAACATCAAAAGCAAAAAAATCAATATTAGAAATACGTTTAATCTTACAGAAACTGATAATTACCATGAGGAAATAGACGATAATTCAACATTCATCAATGAAAAGGTTAAAACCCTTATAGAAACAATAAGAGGCGACAATGTTGATAAGGCAAGAACCTCGGCAATGGCAATGATGGTGTTACCAGCCAAATATACTATGCCACCTCTTTTGAAACTTCTTAACGACAGGAACCCCATGGTAAAACAAAATGCCGTATGGGTAATTGGATTTTGCGGCGACGAAAATATCGAAGATTACATATATAAACTACTGAAAGATAAAAATGTTG
>MHYY01000109.1 GCA_001830285.1 Planctomycetes bacterium RIFCSPLOWO2_12_38_17
TTTTTGGCTAATGCTAATTTCTTTAATACTAACAGGAAAATAACCTAACCCCCTTATTTTTGTAACCGCTTCGCCTTCGCTTGACGCCTCAATCTTGTCCTTTACGGTTTGACCATTTTTATTAACAGCATTATAGGCAAAAAAAGACATATATGTGACCCTACCTGGTAAACCCGGCTGAATTTACAATAAAATATTCTTTTCGATACATGCTTTTTTATAAATAATATGAGTACTTTTGTTTTGCCGCCTGGTTTATTTTGAAATTGTTTCTCTTGTAACTTCTTCTATTGTTGTTAAACCGTTATATAGCGCAATCAACCCACTATCCCTTAAAGTCGTCATTCCACTTCTTTTTGCAGCAGTCCTTATTGCAGAAGTATTGACCTGTTCTATAATTAATTTTCGTATCTCGTCGTTAATAACCAGTATTTCATAAATTCCAATACGTCCTCTATAACCTGTATTATGGCAATTACTACAACCTCTGCCTCTAAATATTTTATTTCCTTTTATATCCCCGCTTGTAAGATTTAAGTCCTTTAAGAATCTATCAGAGGGTTTGTACTCTTCCTTACAAGAACTACATATCTTCCTGACTAATCTCTGGCTTATAACAGCCTCTAACGTAGCAGCGATAAGGTATGGCTTAATACCCATATCTGTTAGACGCGTCAATGCCGTTGGAGAATCGCTTGTGTGCAAGGTACTAAAGACTAAATGTCCTGTTAATGACGCCTGTATTGCAACTCTGGCTGTTTCTTCGTCCCGTATCTCACCAACTAAGATTATATCGGGGTCTTGTCTCAAAATGGTTCTCAAACAATTTGCGAAATCAACACCTATAGACGGATTTACCTGTACCTGAATAAGCCCGTCAATATCATACTCTACAGGGTCTTCTGTGGTAATAATTTTTGTTTCTACATCATTCAAATAGTTTAGAACTGAGTATAAAGTAGTTGTCTTACCACAACCAGTAGGGCCTGTGACAAGTATTATCCCGTTCGGTTTGCTTAATAACTGATATATAAGTTTTAACTCCTCGTTACGAAATCCCAATGTATTCAAATCCAAAGATACTGCAGACTTATTTAATAGACGCATAACGACGCTTTCACCATTTTTCGTGGGAAGGGTGGAAACCCGCACATCTATAGTTGCGCTTGCTACATTTAACTGAATACGTCCATCCTGCGGTAACCGTCGTTCTGAAATATCCATACCTGATATAACTTTTATTCTTGAAACAATAAGAATCCCTGTTTTTATCGGAGGAGAAATCTTCTCGTAAAGCACTCCGTCAATCCTGTATCTTACCCTATATTTATCTTCGCTAGCCTCAAAATGTATATCACTGGCATTTTCCAAGACTGCATCCAAGAACATAAGCCCTACCCATTTTTTTACCGGTGCTGTATCTGCTAATTCTTTAAGCTTATCTATATCAATATAATCTCCCTTTTTCGCTTCAATATAGGGTTCGTCCGCTTTAAATTCTAGTAACAACTGTTTAATAGACTCGTGTTTTTTGGGATAATATTTCTCCAGTGCAGTGGCTATAACATCCTTATGACAAAGAACAGATTTAATATTATGTTTAACTATTAATCTTAAGTCATCCCTTGCCTCAAAATTCAGGGCGTCTTCCTGAACAATTGCAAGCACGCCATCCTTTAAACTTATTGGTATTATTCGATACAACTGCGCAATAGCGGCGGGTATCTGTTCAATTACTTCTCTCAGTATTTCCTTTCCCTCAATATTTACAATCTCTATACCAAGATAATTACTTAATGCCTGTAAAATCTGTTCATTGGTCACATGTTTGAAGCTTACCAGGATATCTCCAAGTAAACCTCCTTTCTGTCTTTGAGTCTCCAGCGCCTCCCGAACCTGTTCTTCTGTAATAAGACCTTGTTCTATTAATATCTGTCCAAAAAGCTTTCTTTTAGCCTGAGTCCCGGAGGATATTTTATCTTTAGGTTCCATAATTAATTTTTAATGATATTTTATTCAAAATTATAAGTCTTCTAATCCAACTACCCTGAATACCTCTTCCAATGTTGTAATTCCTTCCTTTGCTTTTTTCAAACCGTCTTCTTTAAGCGTTGACATACCGTATTTAATGGCGGTTTTTCTAATTTCATCTACAGGAGTCATGCTATATACCATATCCTGTATCGTTTCACTAATATCGAGCATTTCATATACACCCGTTCTGCCATGATAACCTATCTTATTACAACTTTTACAACCATTCCCTTTATAAAAGGTAACATCTTTCAATGTTCCTGCATCGAATCCCATTTTCATTATTTGATCAAGGGTATAATTAACAGGAATTTTACATTCTGTGCATATCATTCTAACTAATCGTTGCGCTACTATACCCTGCAAAGAGGTAGCAACAAGAAACGGTTTTACACCCATATCAATCAGTCTTGTAATAGTAGAGGGCGCATCATTTGTATGAACTGTACTGAAGACAAAGTGCCCCGTTAGCGCAGCGGCAACTGCAGTATTAGCAGTTTCTGTATCCCTTATTTCTCCAACAAGAATAATATCCGGGTCCTGGCGAAGCATTGTCCGTAATACTAAAGGGAAATTTAAACCTATTCTGTCATTTACCTCGCTTTGGTTCACACCTTTAATAACATATTCTATAGGGTCCTCCGCTGTAATAATTTTTACATCGGTTTTATTAAGTTCGTTGATAGCGGCATACAAAGTTGTAGTCTTTCCGCAGCCGGTTGGGCCAGTAATAAGTAATATGCCATTCGGTCTCTTAATTATAGAGTTAAAACGGTCATAATCGTTTTCACTCAAACCTAAATTTCTAAGATTTGTCATCATGGACGACTTTTCAAGGAGACGCATAACAATACTTTCTCCATAAATGGAAGGCAGGCATGATACTCGAATATCAAAATTTTTATCTCTATGTCTGTAACTCATATGACCATCTTGTGGTCTCCTTTTTTCAGAAATATCAATATTCGCAAGTATCTTAATCCTGGAAGTAATTTGGTCTTTAAGTTGTTTAGGCAATGCCTCCACCTCGTGACAAACACCATCAATCCGATATCTTATCCGCAGTCTGTTTGACAGTGGTTCTACGTGAATATCGCTAGCGCGTGCCGCAACCGCCTTGCTAATAACCAGGGACACCAGTTGTATAATAGGCGCATCCTGTTCTGAAATCTCAATCTTTTTCTGAGAACCCTTTAAAGATTTAACTTCTTCTTTATCTACAGTTTCCTGATACTCAAGTTCTTTAAGCAAAGTATCAACGTCCTTGGCAAATTCAACTTTATAATACTTATGGATTGCATTATTTATACTTTCCTGGGCTGCAAGAACACACTTAATGTCAAGATTTAAAATAAACCTAAGATTATCAATAAATTCAATATCTGGAGGTGTGCTTACTGCAATAGTAATAGTATTGTTAATTTTTGAAACAGGTATGATTTTATGTTTTTGAACAAGACTTACTGGTAACGAATCTATTACCTCAGAAGGAATATTGATTTTATCAAGGTCAATTGTGGATAAATTGCAACTTTCAGCAATGGCATCAGAAATTTTCGAATACGTCGAAAAACCCAAATTTATAATTGCATCCTCAAGCCTAATACCCTCCTCCTTTGTTTGAAGTTCTTTAGCCTTGTCCAATTGTTCCTTATTAATAATTCGCTTATTCAATAATACGTTTTCTATATTATTTAGTGATTTATCTTTTTTCATGTTGAATCCAACTGTAACAAAACATTAATATATTAATATGTATTTTGATGAAGAATGAGATTTTGAAAATACTATATAGAATTTACAAATAACCATTTTAACATAAATAATTAATTTATTACTCCCCTTTTGAACAGTATATAAAATCTATTGTACTATTGCAATAATACCTTTAAAAATGAAGTTTTTAAAACAGACAATTGACCAAATAGAGGAGCTTGTAGTAGACCCCGGCTGTAAAATCAGTGCAAAATTTAATTCATTCGCAATACCATCCGGCAGTCTTGGAAGATTAGAGGAATTAGCAACTATTTATGCATCTATTAAGAATGATGTTAATTGTAAAATAAGGCATAAGAAAATATTCACAATAGCAGGCGACCATGGTGTTGCCGAAGAAGGAGTTAGCGCATTTCCCAGAGAAGTTACGAAACAAATGGTGTGTAATTTTACTGGGGGTGGCGCTGCAATTAACGTACTTGCGCGCCATGTTGGCGCAAAAGTAATAGTTGTGGATAGTGGTGTAGCAGCATACATTAAGCCCGAAAACTGTCTGAAAATAAAAAAAATTGGATATGGTACAAAAAATATGACTCTAGGTCCTGCCATGTCAAGAGAAGAAGCAATTCGTTCTATTGAAGCAGGTATAGAATTGATTGAAGAAGAACTCCAGGATGGACTGGATATTGCAGGTATAGGTGATATGGGAATTGCAAATACAACCCCAAGCAGTGCTATTCTTTCTGTACTGGGAGGATACGATGTTTCTGCAGTTACCGGTCGTGGAACAGGTTTAAATGAAGAGTCTTTACAAAAAAAAATTCAAGTAATTGGAAAAGCAATAGATGTTAATAAACCCAATCCCAGTGACCCAATTGATGTATTGGCTAAAGTTGGCGGTTACGAAATCGGTACAATTGCTGGCTTATGTCTTGGCGCTGCACGTTATCATATACCTGTAGTTCTAGACGGTTTCATTTCAACAGCAGGGGCATTAATCGCCAATAAATTAGAACCAAAAGTAAACAAATACATGATCGCTTCTCATCTTTCTGACGAAAAAGGACACAAGATAATGTTGGAGTTACTAAATAAAAAACCATTATTGGAGTTAAATATGCGTCTGGGCGAGGGGACCGGCGCAGCGCTTGGCATTAGCCTAATTGAAGCCGGAGTTAAATTACTAAACGAGATGGCAACATTCAATCAAGCTGGGGTATCCGAACCTTTAAAAAATTGTAATCAATAACCGCATTGTAACTAATTTATATTTGTAGCAGCTCGTCATAATCTACTATTTTTTACGTTTAACAATCAACACCGACATATACCCTCTTCCGCTTCCTTTCAATGATATAATATCACAAGTAAAATAGGCATTTTTTTGCCCAACATACGAGGCAAACAAGGCATTATCAGATAGATTCAATCCTTCAAGTAATTTTATTACCTCATCCAGATTCTTTGCCACCTTCATCATTACAACAGTGTCAAATGTTCCCAATATTGGACGCAACTCGTTAATGTCAGTTGTTACTGGAACAACTGCTAATTTCTCATCTCCAATTAGCATAGGATAATTGGCTACACATGCCGCAGCATTATACGCTGTAATACCCGGAATCGTATGGATAACATCCGACGGCAACATGGTAATCAAATGACGAAGCAGATAAATATATGTACTGAAAATTAACGGGTCTCCAAGTGTCAGATATGCAACATCATAACCAGCCAGTACCTCAGAACGCACCTCTTCCGCAGCCTTAACCCATGCATTACTCAACACAGATTTATCTTTTGTCATGGGATAAACCTGTTCAATCACCCTTTTACCTTTTACATATTCTTTAACAATCTCTAGTGCAATGCTGTCTTCTTTGCTATCTGATTTTGGAACAAAGATACAATCCACCTGCCGAATTGTTCGAATTGCCTTTAACGTGAGGAGTTCCGGGTCGCCGGGACCCAGTCCAATACCGTAAAAATTGCCTGTTTCCATTTTTAAATAATAAAAGTATCTTTAATATTGAATAAAATGGTAATTTACAAATTGATAACACCTATTAGCAAACTATGTTTTTATCAAAATCACAACCACAGCTTTTTGTGTTTTTATGTTCATTGCCCTCGTTAATTCAAACTCACTTATACGTTCACTAGGCATGGAAAGGTTTTCGCATACATACATTTTCCAACCCCTGAGCCCACACTTTACCAATTGTCTGGCAATAACGCAGGGTGTATTTCTCTGGTCTGTTAGTATTCCAACTTTTTTATGTTGCCTGAGCTCTTCAACAAGCCGTTCATATTCATTATCCCTCCCATGCAAACTCACAAAGCAGGCATCATCCCAACTCTCTCCAATAGCCGCAAAGGCAAGCTGAATACTGCTAATCCCTGGAATAATTTTGCATGACTCTCTGCCAAGGGTTTTTACAATCATCTTTGCATAGCTGAAAAAACAAGGGTCACCGCTTACAAGAACTACTACTTGTTTAGTAGCACTCCAATTCGCTATCCTGTCAATCATTGACCTGTAATCCTTCTCCAGGACTATTTTGTGTGCATTATTATCCTGAAAAAGCTGTAACAAACGCCGACTGCCTACAAGGATATCAGCCTTTTTAATATAGTAAAGAGCCTTTGGAGGAATATACGCCTTCAGCCCTGGTCCGCACCCCACAATTATTACTTTGTTTTTATTGCTTCTAACCATGTCTTCGCATTGTTTGAAATTCCCACTATCGAACCTTTCATATCAAACAAAATAACACCTGCTTCAAGTTTGTACCGCAGAAATTCCAGTATCGTACTTTCAATCTTATTTGCTACATCATTTAAAATAAATAAACCACCATAAGCTCTTAAAATCTCAACCATCCCTTCTATAGTAGAACTCCTCTTTAAAGTATCGAGTATTGTAGAAAATCTTGTCCTGCCTACAAAATCTATAAAAATATCATTCGCTGGCTTGGAGACTGAGCTGTGTGTCTGGAAGTCGCCACGCAACAATTTGATAAGTTTACCTGGATGTCCTGCAACTATAATCTTTTTAAAATCCCTTTTCTGTGTCTCAACCAACATAAAACCAACAAAATTACTCATTTGAATAACCTGATCCTTCTGAACGTCAAATAAGTTAAGAATTGAACGTTCTCCTAAACTTCCCGGAACAAGTACGACTGTTTCAAAACCAGACCCTTTTGCAATATCAAGTCCACATAATAACGACGTCTTAAAAGCATCCTCTGACATGGGTCTCACAAGACCAGTAGTGCCGATTATGGAAATCCCACCAATAATTCCAAGTCTTGGATTAAATGTCCTTTTACTCAATTTATTCCCACGAGGAACCGAAACAACCACCCTTACCCCAACGCCTTCACCTGCAACTAATCTTACTGCATTTTCAATCATGCGCCTTGGCACAGGGTTGATTGCTGCTTTGCCAACCGGCACCTGTAATCCAGGCTTTGTAATCCTGCCAACGCCCTCGCCACCATTAATTTCTATTGTATTATTATCATGCCTTTCAACCCGCGCAAAAACCTTACATCCATTTGTTACATCCGGGTCATCTCCTGCATCCTTTTGCACAGCGCATTCAGAAAAACTATCTGACAACCGTTTATGAAGTATTATGAGATTCAGTTTTACACCACCCGGCGTATCAATCTCTACCTCATCTGGAATAGTTCCATTGAATAACCCAATAACAGCAGCCTTTGCAGCCGCAGCAGCACATGTTCCAGTTGTATAACCAAATCTCAAAGTCATAAATAATTATTACAATAATACTACTTTATATTCTCTTAATCATTAGCAACAATTTACACAATCTCTTTCTTTCATGTTATCATAGCCTCTCATGACTCTGCAATTATACGCTTATTTTGTACAATTACCTATTATTTGTTCACCTTATACTCTTTAGCCAGCTTAATAATAGCATTAATAATAGAAACTGCTACTGCGCTTCCGCCTTTTCTATTGGTGTTAGTTATATACGGAATTTGCATCTCTCTCAATGCAGATTTTGACTCAACTGCCCCTACAAAACCAACAGGAATACCTATCACAAGGGCTGGCTGAACCAACCCATTTTTGATTAAGTCAATAAGTTCAAACAATGCAGTCGGGGCGTTGCCAATAACTATAATGCCTTCTTTCATTTCATTTGTAGAATGCTGCATTGCCACACTGGCACGCGTTTTACATAAACGTTTAGACTCATCTATAACTGAACTATCAGCTATCTTGCAAACTACCCTGCCGCCGAATTTTTCTATAGGCCCTTTGCTTATCCCTGCTTTAACCATATTCACATCTGTAACAATACTTTTCCCATTCCTCAGCGCCTGAATACCAGCCTCAACGGCATCTGGATGAAAGAGTAAATTATACGCATATTCAGTATCGCCCGTGGCATGAATTGCGCGCTGTATAATCGATCGGTGCAATTCTGGTACAGACTCTAAATCTACCAACTTATCAATAATATCGAAACTCTCGTCAACTATGGCTTGCGGTTGTTCAATACGTTGTTTGCTACCATATTGACTTTCTATAAGTACTTCATGAATACGATCTGCTGCAATAAGCGCAATACGCTCATCAGCCCCGATGTTATTGGCGTAAATAAATTCTACGTTTGGATATTTCACCTTCTCGTTTTCAAGCATCTCTGGTATATCTTTATAAACATGATTACCTTTAAATAACAATAAAGGCACCACTACAATCCTTTCTATGCCGCACTCCACTGTTTTTTTTACCACCTCATCAAAACCCGGTTTTGCTAATTGCAGGAATGCCGCCGCAACATTATCCCACCTGTTCATTGCACGCAGCATATCAGCAACTTTAAACAATCCATCATTACCGCTGTTTAATTTGCTTCCATGTGAAATCAATATTATTCCAGTCTTCATCTTCTTTCCTTTTTTCGATCAACAACTTTTAATGCAATAAAAAAGCAATTATATTAAGTTGTTTACATTGCTGTACAACATTTCATCCTACCACATGCCCGTATAACTTATTGTGTAATAAATTTAATCTGCCTGTCGTTAAAAATATGATTCAATGGGGTTATTTGTTTGTCGCGTGCAGACCCTGGATTAATTTCAACAACCATTGCGTCTTCCTTATCTGTAGATGCGCGACACAGAATCTCGCCTTTTGTACCCAGAATCTGGCTTG
>MHYY01000110.1:0-402 GCA_001830285.1 Planctomycetes bacterium RIFCSPLOWO2_12_38_17
GTATTGTATCAGTTCCCAGTGCAACGTGAACTGTAGTTGGTATATTTAATTTTGCACCGCAGACTAAAAGACTCAGGTCGTTATATTTGTTCTTTTCTTCAATCATCTTATTCCCGAGCGCCTGTCCAAGGCCTGTACCATTTTTTACCCCTCTGGCTGATGCAAATTGGAAAGCTACAGCAGTCTCTTTTGCCATCCCAAAACTTCCGTCTTTTAAACTCGAGGCAACGTCTTCAGAGGTTGCGCCGATTAGCGAGATTTCGTAATCATGGATTGCAGCCGCACCGTTCATGGCAATTGCCGTTATAATACCGCGTTTCATGAGGTCTATAATTAATGGTGATAGACCGCACTTTATTACATGCGCCCCAATGGCTAATATTACAGGGCGTTCGTTTTTGT
>MHYY01000110.1:425-10594 GCA_001830285.1 Planctomycetes bacterium RIFCSPLOWO2_12_38_17
CGTTTTTGTATGCATGAACTATTGCATCAATTACCTTTCGAAGATTTGCAGAGGCTAAAATTTCAGGCAGGGATTCTAAAAATGCCTTTATTCCATCTGATGGTAAAACAGGTTTGGCGAATAGTTTGATATTTGAAAGATTCTTTCGCTGTTTTATTGAATATGTCCTGATTTTACTGAAATCCAGAGGTTTATAAGATTTGGTGTGGGATTTATTTTGTTTCCCCATCCTGATTTCCTTTCGTAAGTTGTAATTGAGGCATAATCATAAAATCTTGGGAATTCATATGTCCAAAGGGCAATTTGTAAGTTGTCTTCAAATCTTTATAAAGAAAAATATTTGAGTTATTCTTGCCGTATTTTCTAAAATTTTTAAAAGATTGTTAAGGAACCAGAATTGCCTCAACAGGGCATATAGTCACACAATTACCGCAATCGGTACAGGCGTCCTGGTTAATTATTCTCTTTTCGTCAGATTCTGATATAGCATTCGAAGGACATTCAGTTTCACATGCCCCGCAGTTTATACATTCATCCGTAATCTTATGCGCCATCTTGTTTCTCCTCTTGATTTAAAATTTTATTGATTTTATTTTCAAAAATCTCAAAACCTTTGACAATATTTATTTTTACCTTTAATGACCATACTGGTGAATTCCATGTCAGTGAACTATTTTTAATTTTTACTTTATCTTTTTGAGTGATTATTATTGCGTCTGGTTTAATGTTTTGTGCTTTTTTATTCAGTTCATTTAATTCGGCGTCAGAATATATATGGTGGTCTGGAGATGGGCAGAAACCAATTATCTTTGCCCCTGAACTTTCAATGCTTTTTTTGAATGACAAAGGATTGCCGATAGCACAAAAAGCAAAGACCTTTTTGTTATTTAAGTAATTAATTTCTATTGTTGTGTTATCAGTTATAGATTCCAAACAAATAGGTTTATGAACAGTTTCTACTATTGGTGTATTATTAGAAAATTCCCGCAGACGGTTGATTATAAAACTGATTTTATTTTTATTACATTGGTCTGTATGAGTCAAGATAAACATATCAGCCCTTTTGAGTTCTTCCAGGGGTTCCCGTAGTATTCCACATGGAAGCATATATTCATTGCCGAATGGATTTAGTGCGTCAATAACCACAATGTCAAGGTCTCTTGTAAGTTTAATATGCTGAAAACCATCGTCGAGTATCAGATATTCAGCGTTAAAATGTTTTATAGCGTCAAAACCACTTTTGATTCTGTTTTTATTTAATAAATTAGGAACATCAGGAATGTTTTCCTTTAAAAGTAGATATTCATCATTGCAGGCATTTTCAGTCAAGGAATCGCCATTATGTATTATATTAGCGGCATAACCACGACTTAAGATTGCAATCTTTTTCTCTTTATTATTTAAATAATTTGCGATGTATTCTACTATTGGCGTTTTACCAGTGCCACCAACTGTTATATTACCAACGCTAATTACAGGAACTGGAAGACGGACACTTTTAAGAATACCGTTCCTATAAAAAAAAATACGAGTTTTAATTATAAACCCGTATATTTTTGAAATAGGATATAATATTTTTTTTATGGTACTGGAGAAGGGATCAGATTGCCCTTCTTCCAGGATTTTTATATAATATTTTCTAAAAATAAAGATAGACAGTTACCACAAATAAAGACTTTTCCGTTTCTTTATAGTTACCTTTAAAAATATCATTTCAATGGGACAGACCAGTAAGCCTCATTTAAAAATTGCTTCCATGAGCTATATTTATCCAAACGAAGTTTAAGACTTAGTACCGGACTGTGTTTCGGTTTTGCAGGTTTGCGTATTAATTTCATTCTAGCCTGTTCCGGAGTCCTTCCGCCTTTCTTTTTATTGCATTCTGTGCATGCACATACGATATTTGTCCATGTAGTTTTGCCATTATATGCCTTTGGTAGAATATGGTCGAGGCTGAGTTCAGACGTTGGAAAACGCTTACCACAATACTGGCATTTATTCTCGTCTCGTGCAAAAATATTTCGCCTATTAAATTTTACATTCGATTGAGGTAGCTTATCATAGAATAGTAGACGAATTATTTTTGGTATTTCAATTTCAAGAGAAACAGTCCTTACCCAACTGCCCCTGTCAACGTCTGGTAAGCCTGATTTTGCCTTATAAAGAGAAATATCCATCCAGCTTTCAAAATTATACGAATTAAATTTGCCGTCATCTACAGAGATTACTTCTGCAAATGATTTGCATAATAATGCAAATGCCCTCCTTGCGGAAATTACATGGAGAGCCATGAAAAATTTGTTTAGAACTAATACACTAGAGTCTAAGGCGACAACTTGCTGCATATAATGCTTCCTCGATACGGAACAAGTGCATTTCGAAGAACTTTGTGGTTAAATTACCACGGCAAAGTTTGGGATTATTAACCCAGAACAATTATTTAACTACTGTAATTGAAAAAATTATAACAATAGATTATATTTAATTCAAGGGAATAGTATGTCATTAAACTGGTTCAAAGTTCCATAACCTTTACCCGGGCAGACTGACTTTTTAATGGAATTTGTAACAAATTTTCTTGCCTGTAAAACTGCGTCTTTCAATTGGCTTCCTTTAGCCAGAAATGTAGCTATGGCGGAGGCATACGTACACCCTGAGCCATGTGTATTTTTTGTTGGTATATATTCGTCCTCTATATACTCAAAAGATTTTCCATTGTATAAAACATCTATTATGGTATTCTTTTTTCTCATATCGCTTGACAGCTCTGCATGACCTCCTTTTATAAGGACATTCAAGACGCCAGATTGATAAATAGTTTTAGCGGCTTTTTCTGCCCCAGTGATGTTTTTTATCTTAAAACCACACATGCATTCTGCCTCTGGGATATTGGGCGTGACGAGGTAGGAAAGTGGAAACAGTTTTGAAGTGAGTTCATTAATTGCATCGGCAGATAAAAGCCTTTTTTCATTTTTAGACAGCATTGCTGGGTCAACAACAACGCATTTGATATTATATTCCCTGATTTTTGAGCAAACTATTTCAACAATCTCTTTATTCACCAGCATGCCTATTTTAACAGCATCTGTGCCAATATCTGTCATAATGGCGTCAAATTGTTGACCTACAAATTGTGCAGGTATTTCAAAGATAGAATGAACACCAAGTGTATTCTGGGCAGTCAGCGCGGTAATAACGGATGTAGCGTATCCACCTAAGGCAGTAATTGTCTTAATATCTGCCTGTATCCCAGCCCCACCTCCCGAGTCAGAGCCGGCAATAGTAAGGACTTTGTAGACATGCATTTTTTTTCATAACGAAATAGTTAAAAGAATTTATTAATTTTTCACGTTAATTTTCAAAAGTAGGGGTTGAAGATTTTCAACCTTACACCGGCTGGCAAAAAAGTAGCCTAATGCCTAATTAAGTGTATAGTAATTTCAATGTTATTGGTTTTAGGTTGTGTGAATCATAATTAGATAATAACACACCCCCGGTCCCTCTTAATAGAGGGGAGATGTGGCGTTTTTCCCCTCTATCAAGAGGGGACTTCGTCGTGATGGTTCGACAAGCCCACCATGCACGGCGCTACACCCTGAGCCTGTCGAAGGGTCAGTCGAACGATTAAGGGGTGTGTAGTCATAATAAAAGTCGTTGGATTTTGTTCTTTAAAATCCAACCTAATTTATAGTTATTATTTCTAAAACGACTATTAGAATTTATATGTAAGGCTGATACCAAACATATGGATATCTGTATCGTACTCTCCATTGGCACTTGTGGCGGCATTAAGTACGCCGTCAGATGGATTATCATCTATAGTATTGTCTTTACTCGTTCCTTCCAGCCTTTGATAACCATATGCTAAATCAATGTTCATATTTTTGTATTTTATACTTGTTCCAATAGTGAAGAGATGTGTATTGGCATCAGGGACAATTGGATCAAATGTATCATCCGTTACTGGATTTCCACTATATAGGTAGCCTGCAAGTAGTGCAATTGTTTCGTTGAGTCTATATTTGGCTCCAAAATTTACAGCGTATGCATCTTGCCAGTTTTTTTCTGTAATTGATTCGTTACTGCCGCCGACCGGTTGGTCAAGGTTTATCTTTAATTCTCTGAAAGAAGACCAATCTTCCCATCTCAAACCAGTTTCCAATGTCAGATTATTAAAACCTTTATAACAGATTCCTGCATGAACCTGCTGTGGGAGAGAAATATCTGTGCTGCCGTCAGTATTAGGAAATAATGCACCAATCGTTGGTGGAGTATCTGACGGGAGATCGAAAGTTGCATTACCATCATTAATATTAACATCAATTTCGCTGCGGTATGATGCGCCGAAGGATATATCCTCTGTGATATCGTACTGAACCCCAAAATTAAATCCAACTCCATCTCCATTGCCATCGAATTTTTGTCCAGCATCAGGAAGCCCGAAAGCGGACATGTTTATATTTTTTTCTAACGTTGCATCAAGGAGAAGGAAATCTACACCAGCAGCGAATGCAACATTAGGCAGTATTTGGTATGAAACGACAGGGTTGATATTGAAGGTTTGCATTTCTGAATCGGTTGCGATATACCTTCCTTCCCAATCGTCACCCCAGTCAGTTCCAAGTCCAAAAGGACTGAAGATACCTAAACCCGCGCTGATTTTGTCGTTGAATTTATGAGTGAGAAAGATGGTGGATGGGAAAAACAAGTCGTCTTTTGTGCTGAAAGTATCTCCTGTTGCATCACTTTCAAAATCCTGTGAAGGAAAGAGCAAGGTTGTTCCTGATTCTACTTGTGTCCCTTCAAGTTTATTAATTAATGCGGGATTAAAAAAAATTGCCGATGGATCGTCTGCGTGCGCAATTACAGCATCTGCCTGACCTAGAGCCGATGCTCCTTGTGTAAAGATTGCAAAGCCAGAACCAAAAGCATTTGAGATAGTACAAAAGGAAAGGAATACAAATACCAGAGCAGCTAAATACTTCCACAGTTTTTTTTGGTTCATAGTAAAACATCCTCCAATTTGGTATGAGAGATGTAAATAAGGTTTGGGATGAAAACAAAGATCGAGAAGTTTATTTTTGGCTATATAATAAGATGTCAACGGTTGTTGTCAATTAAAAAGTTTTCATCATTATATTTTGATATTGAACAACACAGCTACATATTATATAACTATGCCCGCAAAGAACTCTTTTCAATACACGATCTAGACAATATGAGAGCTTGAACATGCAAAGCAATGAATATTTATATTTAATGGAGAACGAGGAAGAGACTTACCGTCTTGATATAAAAACAGATAGTAAGGTTGTTAAGAAACAGGCACTCTGGGCTGGTATAAAACCAGGTATGTATGTTGCTGATGTATGCTGTGGGTCTGGGAAAACAACCTCTATGTTACACAAATTGGTTCAACCTGGCGGTATAGCAGTTGGTCTGGATGGTTCAGAGAAAAGGATTGAATATGCTAAAGAACACTATGGTGTTAAAGACTCTTGGCGATTTGGGGCTTTATCTATAATGAATATTAAAAACTAGCAATATAATCAGGATTTTTTAAATAATAAAAAGCATGAAAAAACTTTTATTAATAAATCCAGCTGGTCGGAAGGGAGGCTATCTCTTGAGTAGATTTTCTACATTTCCCCCATTGGGTCTAGCGTATATAGCTGCTGTAACACCTTCAGACTGGGAGGTTAAAATAGTAGATGAAAATTTTGATGAGTTTGTGCTTGAAGATGCTGATCTGGTAGGCATTACTGCCTTTACTAGTAACATCAATCGGGCTTATAAAATTTCCAGCATGTATCGCGATCGGAAAGTAAAGGTAATTATAGGTGGAATTCATGCTTCTATGCTTCCCAATGAAGCCTTGCAATATGTAAATACTGTAGTAATAGGCGAGGTAGAGGGTGTCTGGGAGCGGGTAATTAAAGATTTCGAGAATAATCAGCTTTCTTCTCAATATAAGGGTTCCCAGCTTGACCTGACCCAGTTTAAAGTTATCCCACGACGCGATCTATTAAACCCTAAATATTTATGGCACTCTGTTCAGACTTCCCGCGGCTGTCCTTTTAATTGTCATTTTTGCTCTGTTTCCAGCTATCTAGGTAGAATATATCGTCAGCGTAATGTACAGAATGTGTTAAATGAATTGGAAGGGATAAAAGGTAAATATATAACCTTTGTGGATGACAATATGATTGGCTATAGCTCTGAGAGTAAAAATCGTGCCCTAGAATTATTTAATGGGATGATTCAACGCAGACTGCATAAGAAGTGGTGGATGCAGACTTCTATTAATGCGGCTGATGATGAGAGAGTGGTTGAGTTAGCAGCCCAATCTGGGTGTATGTTTGTATTTATTGGTTTTGAAACGATCAATCAAGGGATGCTAAAGGGCATGGAAAAGGGGATTAACCTGAAGATTGGGGTTGAGAACTATAAAAAAGTAGTAGACTGCTTTCACAAGTATGGAATAGGCGTATTGGGGGCATTTATTATTGGTAACGATTATGAAACCCCCACATATTACAAAGCATTGACTGAGTTCTTGGTTTACTCTGGCATTGATATTATCCAACTTACGTTACTTACGCCCCTCCCTGGCACCCAGTTGATGGAGAAACTGCAAAGAGAGGGCAGGTTAATCTACCAGAACTTTCCACATGATTGGGACAAATACCACTTCATCTATATGGTGCACCAACCACAAGGAGTGGGAATAAATGCTATATATGCAGACTATAGTTATATCAAGAATCGTATATATTCTTTTCCCACATACCAATATCGCCTTCTAAAATCGTTTATTAAATTAAAAAGCATGAAAAACTTTTATGCTATTTACAAAGGTAATCAGGCGGGTAAGAAGCGTTGGTTAAATCTACAACATCACCAAGAATATTCCACTACTTTTAAATCGGGTTCTGTCTTATAACGATTTGGTGTTTAAAAATATGCAAGACAAAGAATACTTAATGGAAAGTGATGAAGAGTCTTTTCGTCTGGATATGAAAACAGATATGAAAGTTGTCGAGTATCATGCCATCTGGGCTGGAATAAAGGAAGGAATGCGTGTGGCTGATGTTGGCTGCGGCCCAGGGAAAACAACATCCATACTGTATAATCTGGTTCGACCAAACGGTGTTGTAGTCGGTGTGGATTATTCTGAAAAAAGAATTGAGTATGCTAAAAAATATTATGGTATTAAGGGAATTGAGTTTAAGTGTAGAAATATATTGGAGTCTACCGATGATTTGGGGATGTTTGATTTTGTATGGGTTCGTTTCCTTCTGGAATACTATCATTCAAACAGTTTTTCTGTTGCTAAAAGTATATCTGGCATTGTAAAGCCTGGTGGCATTTTATGCCTGGTTGATCTGGATTGTAATAGTTTGAACCATTTCGGCCTTTCGCCGCGGTTGGAAAGGACACTATTTGCTATAATGAAATATGTAGAGGAAAGAAATAATTTTGACCCGTATGTGGGGAGAAAACTTTATTCTTTCATGTATGACCTTGGTTATCGGGACATAGATGTATATGTTACTGCCCATCACCTGATATTTGGCGAATTAAAAGATACTGACGCCTTCAACTGGATGAAAAAGTTTGAAGTTGTCTCTAAAAAAATAAACTTCCATTTCAAAGAATACGAAGGAGGGTATGAAGAGTTTCTTGAAGAATTCAATAGATTTTTTACTGACCCCGGAAGGTTTACCTATACACCGGTAATTTTGTGCAGAGGAATTAAACCTGCTGTCTGATTTGAATTTGTCAAACACACCTGATTAGAATGCTTGGTATTATAATAATTGATAAACGCCTCAACGATTTTTTCGTCATAACTTTTTCCTGCCTCCTCATTGAGAAGTTGAAATGCTATATCGAGGGGCATCGCGTCCCTGTAATGACGTTTTGATGTTATAGCTTCGAAAAAGTCAGCTACAGCAATTATTTTAGCGCCCAGGGAAATCTCTTCTCCCTTGAGTCCTTTTGGGTAACCACTTCCATTAATTTTTTCATGGTGTGATCCTGTAATATCAGGAATCTCCTTATAAATGCCTTCAAAATGCATTTGTTCCAATATTTCCTTGGTTTGTTTCGCATGAGTTTCTATTTCCTTACGCTCTTCGGCGTCTAGTTTGCCGGGTTTCATTAAGATAGAATCTTTAATACCTATCTTGCCATAATCATGCAGTAATGAGGCTATACGAATGATTTCTTGATATTCCTTCGGCAGGCCTAATTCACAACATATTCCCAAGGCATATTCTGTAACTTTTTCGGAATGACCTGCTGTCAGTGGGTCGCGAGCATCAATGCTGGTTGCTAAGACTTGTATTATAGATTTGAATTGACGTTCTTTGGTTTCCGTGAGCATACAGTTATGAATGCTTATCCCAATTTCAGGCGCAACGCCCATAAGCAAACTAATATCACTCTGGATCAATGACTTTTTTGTCTTTATATTGTCTACTGCAAGAATTCCTAGTGACTTTCCTTCGTAGATTATTGGGCAACAGATAAAGGATATAGCCCCCAATTTTTTTGCAAATTCTAGGCTGTGAGGAGAAAGGGTTGTCTCTATCTCGTTTATATCATTTATCAAAAATGGTTTCTGTTCACGAAAAGAAACAACAAACAACCCTTTTGACTCGGGCCTATTTAAGTGAAACCAAGCGTTCTTCAAAATGTTTAATTGCTCAGGAGTATAACCAAAACCTGTACGGAATGATAACAGGGTGCTGTCTTGATTTGTTAAAAGAATCATACCGCGATCATAATAAAGGCGTCTCTCTAAAATTTGTATAACATTAGATAAAATGCTATCAATGTCCATTTGCTTGCTAAGAGATAGTCCAATTTCATTTATCATTAGGGAATTGTTATAATTTACGTCAATCTGTTCTATAAGCTTATCGGTAGAACTCCAGATGTTTTCTAACGCAGCAGCTAATTCCTTTTTTTCAAGGATTTTTGTGTACAAATTTAATGACAGGACAGCAAAAATTGAAGAGGGTAAAATCATTGTCAACGTTGTCCATGGTGAGATGAAATAATATGTGATGCAAGTCATTGCAAGAGTCAGGGTTGTATAATTTCTTATTTTTTCAAAGAAAGCAAAGCGTGATTCTTTCCAGGAAACAATGTAACTACAAGCTTTCCCACCTTTGAAGATACATTCAGGGTGTTTGATTTTAGGGAGCCTATACTTAAATATTAAGGCAATGGCTTCAAAATACCCGGTTCTGTTATCACATTGAAATTGTTTTTCATAAATACCTTCTTTAGGTGTGACCGTAATTTCAATTTCAAGTGGGTTTTTAATTTTTGATTCGTAAATTGACGATTTGGTGAATTTAGGGGCATACTTTCCTATTATTTCATAAGCTTTTGCAGGGCCAACAAGACCCAACATATACTGTCTCATTGCTCCAATGGCATCGGATGATGCCGCGTATCTTCCAGCTTCTCTTGCTATGTCTTTATTTCTGGTTAGCTTTTCCAGCCTTTCGTAAAACAGGTCTACCTGTTCCTGAGTAAACCAGTGGCCTTCGTCTGTAACCTGATATGGCTCAATCCTTGCATAGCTTAATAATTCACTGATATTTATGTAATTATATTTTTTCTTAATAAACTTTATGTAGGTGTCTATTAGCCTGCTATTGTATAGAGGTTTATCATCTGTCTTCGTTTTCATGTCGGCATCTGGGGGGTAAACTGTAAAATTTGAATCTTTTCATGATGACTATGGTGAAATAAATTATCCATGTATTTGAAGTAAAGATCGGTATATTGCATATTCAGAATCCACAGGTCATATGTTTTTTTATAAGGTACGAACTGACTTTGTGCATAGCTAATGGGATATAATAATACAGGGATTTCATCCTGCTCATAATATTTTGATAGCATGGAGAGGCAGATATAAATTGTATTAATGGGGAGATCTTTAGCGTCCAGGATAATAACGTGGATACAATTCGTTAGGTTAGACATGTTCAAGCCGATATCAGAGACATTTACCATTATAACTGCCTTTGGAATATCATTTTTCTTCAAAGAAAAAAGAATCCTTTCCCTTTTGAAACCAAGCCTGTGATATTCTTTACTGAGATTATCATTATCAATCATATCCGGCTCTAAATCCAGGGCATGAA
>MHYY01000111.1 GCA_001830285.1 Planctomycetes bacterium RIFCSPLOWO2_12_38_17
CTATTCCGTATATGCCGCAATTGCCACCACGTCCCAATACGCCGATACTATTACTATTGGGATGTGCGAGTGACGCTCCGTAGACGCCGACACCATCACCATCAAGACAATATGATCTTATGCCATAATTATAACCAAATGCTTGCACACCGGTTGTATACGTCCCATTTAAGGGAGCATTTGCATGAATAGCTGTACCATTCATCCCAAAAGAAGAAGAAAGAATGCCTAAACCCGCATTTGCATTTTCAGGGATGCTTTCTGCACCAAAAGCGGGGGCTGTATTACAACTCCATGAAAAATTGCCATATGTGCTGGAGTTACTGTTTTCAATGTCGTCCTCGTCACAAGTATGTGAGGATAGGTGATTCCTGAAAGCCCCGTTTTCTCCTCCGATGTCAGCCTGAAAATCACCGGTATTTGCAGCGAGGGTGCCGTTTGTTGAGACATTTCCACCAGCTGATACATTGGTGGTAAAGTTACCGCTGTTGAATTGTCCATTATTCGCTGATATAGAACCAGCTACTGTGAAACCACCTGTTACACTGAGATCACCTGTAATTGTTCCGCCTGATAAACCATCTACGGATGTTGTTGGTTCACCTTGAGGCCCTTGAAGTCCCTGCGGTCCTGTTTCACCTTGCAATCCTTGTAAGCCTTGCTCACCCTGAGGTCCTTGTGGTCCTGTTAGACCCTGTTCACCCTGCGGTCCTGCTGGTCCAATAGGCCCCTGTGGTCCTTGCAGTCCCGTAGGGTCGCCAACCCACTTGCCTGTGCTGTCAATCACCGTAATTCCATTTATTCCTAAATTTCCTGCCACAACCAGCTTTGCGTTGGGCGTTGTTGTTCCAATGCCGACGTTGCCCGAGGAGAAATCCCCGTAGATCAGGGTAGTGCTCGAACCATTGGCTATGTAAAGCTTATTTGATCCCGTCTCATAATACCCTGCCTGATAACCAAGGAATACGTTGTTGGAACCGGACGCATCATAACCAGCCCGGTATCCAATGGCAGTGTTATTGGAGCCACCGTTGTTGTAATAGAGCGCCTCGCGTCCATTGGCAGTGTTAAAGGAGCCCGTGGCGTTGAATTTGAGCGCGCTGACGCCATTGGCAGTGTTATCGTTGCCCGTGGTGTTGTTAACGAGCGCCTCGCGTCCATTGGCAGTGTTAAAGGAGCCCATGGTGTTGTTAAAGAGCGCGCCGGAGCCATTGGCAGTGTTATAAAATCCCGTGGTGTTGCGAGAGAGCGCGCTGACGCCATTGGCAACGTTGCCGAAACCTTCGATATTGGAATAGAGCGCGTGATATCCATTGGCAGTGTTATAGATGCCTGAGGTGTTGGAATAGAGCGCGCGATATCCATTGGCAACGTTGCAGAAACCTTCGATATTGGAATACAGCGCCCGGTATCCGTAGGCGGTGTTCGAGATGCCCCTGGTAGTCGTCCCGCCGGCGCCCACTCCTAGGAAGGTGTTGGTATCGCTATATGCATTTGTTTTAAATTTATTGCCAGATATTGTTATAGTGCCAGTAGATGAAATAGAAGAAGCTGTCATGGAACCTGAACTATCTACGACAAAATTTCCGCTTGCTACCGACATCGTGCCGGTGGTGCTGATGCTAATGTCTGATGCCAGGTCGGCTCCAATAATCGCACCGTCCGCAATTGAGGCGCTGTTGACTGAGTTTGTGCTGGATGACGACGTTATGCCTGTTAACCCAGAACCGTTGCCGGAAAAATAGGTTGCCGTAACCGTGCCTATTACGTGCAGGGTGGTTGAGGGCGTCGTTGTGCCGATGCCTACGTTGCCAGCGTCAGTTATTATTAGTCTCGGAGTATCATTTGCAGTGCGGTCAAATATACCAAAATCATCAAACCATGGCCCTATCATATAACTCCTTGCATATGTTCCTATTCTGTTAAGCTCCAAATATCCATCAGTGTCACCTTGGATTACAAGCTTTACACTTGGTGTCGTTGTACCGATGCCGACCTTGCCCGAGGAGTCTACGGTCATACGTACCGATCCAGCGTCAGCGTCATAGATAAGGAATTTTCCGACGCCGACCGCGTTGGCGCTGCCCGATGAAAGCAACATATATTGCCTGCCGCTGGTGGAAGTGTTTTGAACCTCTACGCCGGTGGCGTCGGTGGACGCGCTCGACACGTGCAAATGCGTCGCCGGTGCCGTCGTCCCGATGCCGACGTTGCCGGTGGTCTTGTTGTAGAAAATATTTGCACCCGCTGCGCTGCCGCTGTCATTGTACACAACTTGCTTATCGCTGCCTGCTATAGGTCCCGGCGGTCCCTGAGGTCCTGTAGTCCCAGTAGGTCCAGTAGGTCCTGTAGCCCCAGTAGGTCCAGTAGGTCCAGTAGCCCCTGTAGGTCCTGTAGCTCCTGTAGCACCAGTATCTCCTATGGGACCCTGTGGTCCTTGCAATCCTGTAGGGTCTCCAACCCACTTACCTGTGCTGTCAATTACTGTCATTCCATTTATTCCGAAATTTCCTGCCACAACTAGCTTTGCGTTTGGTGTAGATGTACCAATACCAACATAGCCGGTGATTATATCGTAGAAGACATTAGCGCCTGTTGCGCTGCCGTTATTGTTATATACAAATTGCTTATCACTGCCTGCTACAGGTCCCGGTGGTCCCTGAAGACCAGTATCGCCGGTATCACCCTGCTGCCCCTGCAAACCCTGTACGCCCTGGTCGCCTTGCAGGCCTTGTATTCCCTGCAGCCCCATCGGACCTATTGGCCCTGTCGGACCTTGTGGACCTTCTGCGCCTGTTGCACCTGTTGCGCCATCTGCACCTGTTGCGCCATCTGCACCTGCTGTACCTTGCTGCCCCTGCTCACCTTTTTGTGCAATGATTGTCCAGTCATCGCCTTCTGAAGGGGATACATTGGCGTTGTCTCTTTTGGCTATCCATGAAGAACCGTTATAGCTTACTGCATCGTCTGTAATATAATTTACACTAGTATTCCAAGTGCCTTTCCAGTTAAGCCCCTCGGGACCCTGTGGTCCGGTTTGTCCCTGTGGTCCTATGGGGCCCAGAGGTCCTTCAGGTCCTTGCAGTCCCGTTTCACCCTGTAGACCTTGTGGTCCTGTTAATCCAATAGGTCCCTGCTCGCCCTGCGGGCCTTGAGGTCCTTCAGGTCCAGAAGGTCCCAGCGGACCTGTTGGAAAGTCTGCAAATGATATAATATTATAAGATGGTTGTAACGGATAGTATCGCTTTATGTTGTTAATAACAGTGAAGGTAATCTGACCAAGACCCACTTCAATAGGGGTATTAAAAGAAACTTTTACACCAAAACTGTCTCCTGCTGGAAATGGTTTGCTTGCGCCTCTATATGTTATTGTTACCTGCCTGTTACTCTGTGAAAGGCTGACATCAAAATCGTCAGCTATCAGTGTAGATGAGTTAACTATGACGTCGCTCTCCAGCGCAAAATCCGCACCTGATTCTGAGTCAAATGTGAATTGAAAGAAATCGCCTGAAATAATATTTTCTACAGAGGTAGGGTTTTCATTGGAGACGTTCAAGAATACTGATGTGTTCTCACCGATTGAGAATATGGCAGGAGAAACATCTGGTACAGGGTTTATTTCCTTTTTACCAGAATCTGCCAAAGAAGAACCGGTGATAAAAAATACTGCAACAATACTCAGCAATATGCTCAACACAGACTTAGAAGTTTTCATAAATTTTCCTCCTTTTCTAAGTTTTAGGAAGTTGTATATATAAGGCATGCTTGTAATGGTTTGATAAGCTGCACAATATGTTTGTTATGTCATGTATTTATATTATTCCTAATTAAATGGAATTAAACAATTTATTATTTATAATGCATTTGTAAGTACTGAATATCTTGATATTTGTCAAGGAAATAATTCCCCAAACAGGGGCTTTGTATGTCTATCCTGATACTTATACATCCAAAAATCCCTCCGATATTTCGATATACTCAATACAGGAAAGTCCACGGGTTTTCAAGGCTTCCTAGCGATTTCCTTGCATTTTTACTCCCTATTTTGAACCCTTATTTCGATTAACTCTATAAATTGTTATATACCACACTATCCTGCTATTTCTCAGGATTTTTATTGATTTTTTACCTTTTTTCAGTAGACACTAATTATGTATGATTGAACATATGTATGTTTTTATAACAGTTTGCCGATGTGTATATACTGACGTAAAATCTTGAAGAACAGAAATTATAAAAAGGTTCAAGAGAAAGGATTGCAAGCTACAACTATTTGTTGTTTTCATAGGAATGTCCTTAAAACATTTTATGGATATTTAATGCCTAGTTTTACTGTTTGTCTCTCTTTCCGCTACTTCGTTAGCCAAGCTTGTATAATCTGCAGCGCCTGTACTATCAGGTGCATATAGTGTTATCGGCTTCCCAGAAACCGGACATTCTGCAAGGCGTGTGTTTTCTCTAATTATAGTATTAAAAACCTTTTCTTTAAAGCGTTCTTTAATTTGATTATATACCTCGTTGCTGAGGTTGGTTCTGCCGTCGAACCGACATGCGATGATGCCTGTCACTTCAAGGTTGTGATTCAATCTTTCTCTGACTACCTGTACTGTGTTCATCAGTGTAACGAGACCATTTAGTGCCAGCACTTTTGTTTCCAAAGGAACAAATACTTCTTTTACAAAGGTCAAGGCATTAATGGTAATTAATCCCAGCGATGGGGGACAATCGAGCAAAACATAGTCATAGTTATCCGCCACAAGCGATAAACGTTTTTTCAGGATAAGGTCTCGTCCTTTTTCATGTGCCAGAATTCTTTCAACTCCAGCCAGAGCTATATTTGAAGGTGCAATAGCCATGTTTTCAATACATGTTTTGGCTAGAATTTCTTCAAAATATACTTCTTCAAGGAATATATTATACATAGAGCGTTCGAGGTTGTGAATGTCAATGCCTAACCATGAACTAAGGTTGCCTTGCGGGTCCAAATCAACAAGGAGTACTTTTTTACCCATTTGAGCGAGGCAGGCGCCCAAGTTCACTGTTGTTGTTGTTTTAGCAACACCGCCTTTTTGATTTGTTAATGCAATACTTCGCATGTGTTTTTATTTAACTAGAATTATTTAGGAATTATTTCATATGTTTTTCAAATGACTCAACATCTTTGCTATTACCAACAACAATAAGTATATCTCCTTCTTGAATTTTATAATCAGAAGTCGGCAGAATTTTTACCTCTTTCTCTACAGCTTCACCACCCTTTTCTCCTGTTACTATAATCTTCCTTTTTACAATCAACGCATTGATTCCAAACTTTGTTTTCAGATCTAATTCATTGATTGTATATCCAATGCAATCGCTCTTTGCCTCAATCTCTGACAGGGTATAATCCGCGCCCAATTCGATGTATTCAACTACACCAGGGGAAAGAATACTATTTGCCACACGAATGCCCATATCTTCTTCAGGGAAAACTATACGTGTTGCACCTACCATTTTTAATATCTGTGCGTGAAGCTGGGTGCAAGCCCTTGAGACTATTTCCTTTATGTTTAGTTTTTTTAGCAGTGCGGTAGTTAATATACTCGATTCTATATCCTCGCCCATACATACCACTGCGACATCAACGGCTCTTATACCACATGCTATAAGAGCCTCCTCGTCACTGCTATCTATTTGTATTGCCTTTGTTACAAAACCACTAACCTTATTCACTAGTTCCGGGTTACTATCAACTGCTATTACAGGAACGCCCTTTCTAGCTAGTGTTTCAGCCACCTTGCAACCAAATCTTCCGAGCCCTATTACAGCAAATTGTCTCATAAAATATATTACTCTTGTCTGTTATTTAAGATAGGTATAATTATTTTGTAGATATGTATTTATCAAAGTTAAAGAATTATAGAATAAATTTTAAATTTCAAGTCGTACTCAACAAATTTTAAAAATAACAAAATTAATATAAATAAGCAAAATAAAACTGTTATCCAACAAGCATTACACCTTCTGGATATTTGACCGGGACTATCTTACGTTTGCCTTTTATGGAATATCCTATTGCTAATGGGCCTACTCTGCCAATAAGCATTGTTATACAAATAACAAGCTTCCCGGCTGTGCTTAATGAGGATGTGATGCCAGTTGATAACCCTACCGTTCCAAAGGCAGAAACGGACTCAAATACTATTTCCATAAAAGATGCATTTTCTGTAAATGATAGTATTAAAACAGCTAACATTATTAATAATATTGAACTAACGCATATAGCAATTGCTTTGTCTTTTGTTATCGAAGGTATCCGTCTGTTAAATAATATTACTTCATCCTTCATAGAGATAACCGAAACGATGCACGAAATTAATAATCCGAAGGTTGTTGTCTTAACTCCACCCCCTGTACCGCCGGGTGATGCGCCTATGTACATTAGTATAATCATGGTGGTTAATCCTAGGGTTTTCATTGTTCCCAAATCTGATGTATTAAAACCTGTAGTAGTTGAGGCTGAAATGGCATGAAATATTGATGATAAAAACCTATCTTTAGGAGCTAGCGACGGAGCATTCCATTCTGAAACATATATTAGAAATATTCCTGTTACGATTAGTATAGGAAGTACAGTCAATACGAGTTTGGTATGTGTGAGCATTCTTTTTGGCAAATCTGTTTCGTGTATTTTCCCAAATATTGAATAGTAGATATCATAAATTACAATGAATCCAACACTGCCTCCAATGCAAAGGATATTTACAACTGTGTTTACAACTATGCTGTCGTGATATGCACTTAAATTATTTGGGAATAAACTGAAACCTGCGGTACAAAAGGCAGAAATAGAATGGAATGTCCCCAGATAAATTGCCCGACCTACCGAAAATTCATTCATCCAGTAAAGACTTAAGCATATAGCCCCCAAAAATTCAAAGATAAAGGTGATGAATATAACAATTTTGCTGAATCGTATAACATCCTTGTAAGGCGGGGAACCAACAGATTCTTCCAATATTAATTTTCCACCTAAAGACAATCTTACGCCAAGCCCAAACATTACCAGAACAATGAATATCATATAACCCAGTCCTCCAATCTGGATTAATACAAGGATAATAATCTGTCCGAATGTGGAATAAAAAGTGCTTATATCCACTACAGAAAGTCCTGTAGTTGAAATGGCTGATGTTGCTATAAACATTGCATCAATAAATGGTTGCGAGTTTCCACTGGCAGAGGCTACAGGAAGCGTCAATAAATAAGAACATAACAAAATGATAGAAATAAAGCCGAAGAGCAATAGTCTGTGAGGAACTAAAGTTGAGTAGAACATTTATAAATGTGCTCCAATAATTGATTCATGGATGCATTGCAAAAATCGTTGACTCAAATTTACATGTCTGATATATTCTATCAAAACGATTCATATGATACTTGTACACAAAACAAATTACAAGACGTCTCAATAAAATATATTACATTTGAAAGTATAGTTCCTTATGGAAAGAATAAAGCAGGAAAACACGGTAAGGGAAGTAGTTGAAAAATATCCAATAACACGCAGTGTCTTCGAAACCTACGGTATTATGTGCGGCGGTAATATCCTCCCCGATAAACCCCTTTCTTTCTTTGCAAAGATGCATAATATCAGTCCAATCAAATTAATTAATGACCTTCAAAACATTACAGATGGGAAGATTGCCCCAAATAGTGAAGCAACGATTACTAAACCACAAACTGAACATGTTTATGAAATTTTCGTTAAGACGGCTATTATTGTAGTACTTTCTACAGGATGTTTATACGGTGCATCTCTACTAGCATACATGGCTTTAAAGAATTCACCTGCTTCTGTGTCATGGATACTTACCGAAACTCACGGTGATACACAGGTATATGGATGGGTTGGTTTGTTCATAATGGGTATTTCGTATTTTGCCTTGCCGAAATTCTGGAATTCCATTCTTTATAGTACACCGTTGGCTTATAAATCTTTTTTCTTGATGATAGTGGGTATATTTCTCACCTTTGTTTTTAAGACTATTTCATATTACACGGGTTCCTTCTTAACTAAAATCCCTGTCCTCATCGGGTGTGTCCTACAGGTCGCCTCAATTGCAATATTCATTTATGTTATTTGCAGGACGTATTTTTCCTCACAAAAAGAAAAATTTGAAATTTATGAGGGCTTTCTTATATCCAGTTATCTATGGTTTATCTTACAGGCAGCTGCTTTGGTAGTATTATACTTCCATTTCAACATAGTTAATAGCACAGAAATTCCAGAAGTTTTTAAGAATCCAATCCGTCATATACAAATCATGGGTTTTTCGTGCATGGTTATTATTGGAATTTTCACAAAGACCTTACCAATATTCCTGGGTATACAGGAGCCGGATAAGAAGATCGGTAAATATGTATTACACATCTTAAATATTTCGGTCGCTTTGAGAATCTTTTCAGGTTTTTATAGGGAGTATACAGATAACCTTTATGGCTTTTTTACTGTAATTTATTGTATTGCAGGGTTTCTGGAGACTATGGGTGTATTTTTATTCATTTATAATTTGAATTTGTTTGATTTCAAAAAAAGGGTTAAAAGTACCGTTAATTTACCTACTGGATTCAGAAAGTATATTAGGGCGGCGCTTATCTGGCTTTTTGTTTCAGAAAGTGCGTTATTAACTTACACAATCTATGAGGCGATATCAGTAGAGCGTGTTTCCCATGCAATGTTTGGCGCATACAGGCATGCAATATTTGTAGGTTTTATAAGTATGATGATTTTGGGGTGCGCTTCAAAAATGATTCCCTTAAGTAAGGGAGTCAAATTGTGCAGCACAAAATTACTTGATGTTACATTTGTCCTTATAAACGTCGGATGTGTGTTAAGGGTCATCTCTCAGCCGCTTTCGGTACATTTTTATCCTCAATTATACTCTATTATGGGATTTAGTGGTTTTATTGAGTATGCTGCAATGTTCTTATTTGGGATAAATGTCTGGACGACAATGCGGCTTGAAACAGAAGAAGAGCCAACAGAACAAATAAAAGTTGCGACTGCAAGTACAAATGTTTATCAGTTAATTAAACAATATCCACAAACTTTAGATATTCTGGTGAAGTTTGGATTTAAGCAACTTAAGAACCCTATACTCAGGAATACTTTAGCACGAACAATCAATATGGGACAGGCAGTTCAAATAAATCCGGTTAATCTTGAAGATTTATTGAAAGAGCTGAACACTACAATAAAAACGTATGTCAAAACAAGTGTAGCATGATATTAGAAAATCTCGCGTGTCGTAATTATGTTTAAACTAATACCAGTTTAAGTTGAATGATTGCTTTTAATTTGCTTTGTTATCAATAGGAACCTCCGCAGTATATAATTTATATCTCTATATCCATTCCAGATGGTGCTTTTCCAAGACTTACATTATTGTTGATTAATTAGAAAACACTTTTTTAAGAATACTCTTTATTTGTGTCCATCCTTATATTTGTGAAATAAGCGGACAGTTACGCAATCTCAATTTTTATTGACTAAATATTTGATGTATGATAAATTACTCTCCTGTCAATGTTTTGTTTTATATGAGCCTTCCGGTGAAAATTTAGGGAAATGCCTTCAATTTATATGATTGAAGTTGCTTGAAAATGGTTGATTATGTTATTTTTCAGATTGATTAACGGAGAATAAAATGAAAGAGGATACGGCTTACTTTAAAAAACAACTTCTTGCGTTGAGAGAAAGACTAGTCGGTAAGGTAGATTCTATGCAAGGGGAGGCGTTAAAAAGGTCAAGGCAGGATGCATCGGGAGATTTATCTAACGTTCCGATTCATATGGCTGATGTAGGCACCGATAATTATGAGCGAGACCTTATGATTGAGCTCATAGAAAGCGGGGAGGACGGTCTGCGTAATATAGATACTGCCCTCGAAAAAATTGAGGAAGGCACTTTTGGCGTATGTGAGCTGTGTGCGAAAAAAATAAATAAAGAGCGACTAAAGGCAATACCATTTGCAAAGTGTTGTATAGATTGTCAGAGGAAAGAAGAGGGTGAAGCAGACTAAATAAGCCTATGAAAAGCACTGTTGCTTTTATTGCTGCCGCTGTGGGTGGGGTTTTTTGCGATGTTATTTCAAAATGGCTGGTTTTTTCAAAATTAGATGATTATAAAAGTGTAACTTTAATTCCAGGCTTTCTAAATATATTAAGAAGTAAAAATGAAGGCGTTGTTTTTGGCCTTTTACCCGGCAAAACCAACGCTTTTATTATTTTATCAATTATAGCAATTATAGCGATTTTATGTATTTTTTTCTGGTCAAATAACAAATTGTTTATAACGAATCTGGCCTTAGGGTTTCTTTTGGCGGGTGCTGTAGGGAATCTGTGGGATAGATTCCATTACAGGTATGTAAGAGATTTTATTGATATTCACATCGGTGAAAAATATCACTGGCCTACTTTTAATGTAGCGGATAGTTTGATCTGTATAGGGATATTTTTTATGATAATTACTTCATTTCCAACACATAAGACGAGTCAATCCGTTAAAAGCCCTTCATAGTCAGTTCACGGTACTTTTTCAATAAATCAAGGGTAACCTTACCCGGTTTACCGTCGCCTATTATTCTTCCATCAATCTTAACTACAGGTATTATCTCAGCTGCTGTTCCTGTTAAAAAACATTCCTCTGCGGCATATAAATCGCATTTTGTCATCAATTCTTCTTTCACCTGGATTCCTATTTGTGTTGCTAATTTCATTACTACGTTTCTGGTGATGCCAATTAGTATGCCAGCGCTTGGTGGTGGCGTTAAAAGTGTGTCGTTCTTAAAAATAAAAATATTATCGCCTGCACACTCTGCGACGTAACCGTCTTTATTGAGCATGAGTGCCTCACCTGCACCTGCATGTATAGATTCTATCTTTGCCAGAATATTGTTTAAGTAATTAAGAGATTTGATTTTAGGGTCGAGGGCTGAAAAATGATTCCTGATTGTGGTAACGGTTACAATGTCAAGGCCTCTTTCATATAGAGCTTTTGAATATAATTCGATTGTATCCGTAATAATTATGATTTGTGGGTTTGAGCATTTATTTGGATCAAGGCCTAGTTTCCCAACACCCCTTGTAACAACAAGGCGGATGTATGAATCCTTCATATTATTAGCATCCATTGTTTTCTTTATGGCATCAGCCATTTCAGATTTTGTTATAGGTATTTTGAGGGAAATAGCATTTGCTGAATCATATAGTCTGTCCAGATGTTGTTGGAGTGTAAATATCTTACCATTATAAGCACGTATTCCTTCAAATATTCCATCTCCGTATAGTAGTCCATGGTCAAAAACTGATATCTTTGCATCTTCCTCTGGAAGTATTTGACCATTTATATAAATCTTCAATCCCATTGCTTTATCTATGCTCCTTTCCTTTTATTCTTGTATACATCCGTCTACAATTCTTATTACTCTTCCAGCATGCTTGGCTATTTCTTCGTCATGGGAAACAATTATTACTGTCTGGTTCAGTGTTTTATTTAAATCCCAGATCAAATCTCTTATTTCATGGCCTGTTTTTGTATCCAAATTACCAGTTGGTTCATCGCACAATAGCAATTCGGGATTATTAATCAGCGCGCGTACAATAGCGACTCTTTGTCTTTCGCCGCCTGAAAGTTGTGAGGGTTTATGTGTTAGACGGCCACCGAGTCCGACTCTTTCTAATAAAGAAATTGCCCTGCTTGTATATTCCTTATTTATTGACCTATGGTTTCTTAATCCGCTCCCTATTAAACATGGTAACAGAACATTTTCCAACGCTGTAAAATCAGGCAGAAGATGATAAAACTGAAAAACAAATCCAAAAATACGATTTCTCACTTCAGCCTGTTTCTTTGAACTTAAGTTGGTAAGATTTATTCCCTTGTATATTACGGAACCGGAGGTAGGTGTATCCAGAATTCCCAAAATGTGTAATAATGTACTTTTCCCAGCGCCAGAAGCGCCAACAACTATTAATATTTCTCCCTTTTTTATAGATAAGTTAATTCTATGTAAGACAGGAAGTTTACACGTACCATTGGTGTATTCTTTGTATATATCTATAGCCTGTAGTAGGCTATTATTCGTCATGATTTTCGGAATAGTGTTTTAACATAAATTGTTAAAAAATGTTTATAAGTTTAAAAACTATATCATACCTATAAATACAAGTCAATTATTTATTTAGACATTCTGACCTGTTTTGATGTCTTTTCTTTTATGTTGTTTTGTATTGCTTTTTGTAGCATTTCCAAGGCTTTCAAGGAAATTGTAATATTGCTTTGTGTTGCTTTTTTGATATGTTTTGATGTACAGGTACGACATAAGTATGACATAAATTTAAAGCGTTCTGATTGCTCTTGACGTGGTAATCGCTGTTGATGTTTTCCAGCATTAATGGTATTATATCTACGTAAAATCAAACTGTAGCGTGTCGCGGGCGTTATAGGATAATATAAAATAGGTGGTAACACCTGATAAAAGGGCTGATTGTGGAAGCCGTGACCTTCTGCAATTAGCCTTTTTTGTTAAAAGGGTTAAGGAAATGGCTACAAAAACATTGAAAAAAAAGACAACGGATAAAAAAGTAAGTAATATGACAGTAAAAGAGCTTAAAAAACTTATTAAGGATACGGTTTTGGAGGTTATTGACCCTGATTATGGGCTTGAGTTAAGACCAGAGGTTGAAAAAGAGTTACTGGAATCAATGAAGTCAAAAGAAAGGATTCCAGTCGAGGACGTAGCAAAAGAGCTGGGATTGAAATGGTAATGTATAAACTTGATTTCAGCGGTCAAGGCAAAAAATGCCTTCAATTGTTAGATAGAGAGATAGGGCAAAGGATTTTTGATAAACTCAAATGGCTTATAGAGAATGTCGGTAGTGTAGAACATTTACAGCTTAAAGGCAAATATTCCGGACTTTATAAGCTAAAGGTTGGTGCTTATAGGGTGATTTACGAAATAGACCACAACAAGAAAGTTATTACCGTACACAAAATAGGACACAGACGGGATATTTATAAATAGATTAAGGGATAAGAATTTTCAGCTCTACTTGGGAAAAAATTGAAACATGAAGAAATCAAGGGAAGCCTTAATATCACAAGAAACAATAGAAAGTAAGATATTCTCTATCAGAGGTAAGAGGATGATGCTTGATAGAGACCTTGCCAGTCTTTATGGTGTTACGACAGCTAATTTAAACAAGGCTGTAAGCAGAAATATAGAACGTTTCCCTGAAGACTTTATGTTTCAATTAACGAAAGAGGAATTCAAAAACTTGATATTCCATTTTGGAACATCAAGCTGGGGTGGTACACGGAAATTGCCTCGTGCCTTTACTGAGCAAGGCGTTGCTATGCTTTCAAGTGTCCTTAAAAGTAAAAGAGCTATACAGGTAAACATTCAAATTATGAGGGCATTCATAAAACTTAGAGAATTAGCGTTAACGTATAAAGGCTTGAAACAAAAGATTGAAAATATGGAAAAGAAATATGATTATCAGTTTAAGGTTGTCTTTGACGCTATAAAGAGATTGATAGAACCGCAAGAACCAAAGGGAAAAATAGGTTTTCATGCGGACAAGAAACAGTAAAAAATATTAAGGGATAGGTTAGCTCCCGAAAAGCTGAACTCCACAACCTGCCAATTTTTTACTTCTCGTAATAATATTTAGGGATGTCTCAAAAAAAGTTACATATTAGTGTTATGTATTTTAAACCATAAAAGGTATCACGAAGATAAAAGGGTAAATCCACAATTATTTAGATGATTTGTTCTAAGAATCAACACCTTTATTTGCTAAAGTGTCAGCGCATGGGTAAAACTCAGAATAATCAATCCCTGGTGTTGCTTTGGCAAACCTGCCAGCGCACACTCCCAGAATAAGGAATAAGGTCTATTTAAAATTCTGATTTAGCCGAGATTCTTTATATAAGATAATATTATATGCTTGACATAACATATAATATATGATTATAAATAAGCACATATAATCATATATTTTTAGTTGATATTTAGCTCAGGTGAATGAATGATAAATAAAGAAATTGCTTCTCATTTAAAGACAGCGCGCAAATCGTTAGGACTAACATTAGTCGAAGCTGCGCAAAGACTCGGCTTTCCAAGCTACCAAACATTGAAAAGCTTAGAGGATGGACAGCGTGAGATCAAGGCTTCAGAATTGTTAAAGTTCTCTAAGGTTTATTTTGTCAGTATAGGCAGATTACTTGGAGAGAAAGAAATTCAATTAGGTAATACATTCCTTTGGCGTAAACCACCACACCCTGAAACTAAAAAACAGATAGAGGCTCAAATATCTTATCGTTGCGAACAATATAATCTACTTGAAAAACTTCTCAACCTAAAAGTTAAAAGAGGCCGATTCCTTGATGTCACGATAGACGACATAAGAGGTAATAATGACGTAGATAAGCTCGCTGAAAGTTTTCATAGAATCTTGGCACTCGGTAGCAGACCTGCATTTACGTTACAAAAGGTTCTGGAGCAAGTTTTCGGCGTAAAAATATTGTACGAGGCAATTCCTGACGGTTCGGCAGTATCTAAATACCCCTCTGAGTTCGGTGCAGTTATTGTAATCAATTCAGATGAAGCTCCGTGGCGCAGAAATTATGATCTTGCACATGAATTATTCCATTTAGTTACATGGAAAGTTATACCTGCGGCAGATTTGAAGGAACAGAGTTACTTTGCCGATGTTGAGAAAAAAGCTGATAGATTTGCTTCAATTCTTCTTTTGCCTGAAAATGAAGTAAGTAAAGAGATAGACGACAGGATTAATATGCAGGAAAAATTTACAAATTCAGACCTGGTTGATATAGCGCAAGAGTTTGGTGTTTCAACAAAAGCCCTTCTTTATCGCATGGCTAATTTACGATTTATAAAATGGGAGGATGCAGACAAGCTTGCAAAAGATCAAGAACTCACAGAAATAAGCAGACAAAAAAGACGGCATGAGTGGGGTGAAAAACCGAAGTCCGAGCGTTTCATCTCTCTTGCTGTTCGTTGTCTTCGCAAAGGGCTGATTTCAAGAGGAAAATTTGCTGAAATAGTAGGTATAGATCGATGCGAAATTGATGATTTTATTGAGGACACCGGATTAATGGAACAGGAAGGTACTCCGATTGAAATTATGGCTTCTTGATGCCGATGTCATTATTGACCTATTATCGTTAAGTCTATTCGATAAACTTATTAAAAACCACAAAGTCTTTGCTGGCTCAACTGTTATAGGAGAAGTTAAGTCCTTTAAAAGAAGTAACGCAAGGCAAAGTATTGATTTGAGACAGCAATATGTAGAAAACAACTTGATAAAAGAGCTTTCAGCTTCTGCAGAAGAAATCAAAAAAGTCCTCAATAAACTTCCCGAAATTTATCGTGATACCATTCATACTGGTGAGCTTGAGTTATTAGCCATTCTCGCAAGAGAGGATAATTTGACTTTTTGTTGTTGTGATGCAGCCGCAATAAGAACACTCCCCTTTTTAGGTCTTTCAGACAGGGGCATTTCTGTAGAAAGACTCTTAAAAATATCTGGGTTCACAAGATCAGACTTACAAGACAGGCATACCGACAAATATTTTAAGGACAATTTGGCTATAGGCAAGCGGGACAAAACATATGATTTCTCAAGGGAGCGAAGTTAACTTACGGTCTAGAGGAAAACAGTGTTTGAGAAATGACATATTACGTTGATGTATACGATTACTATGTTTGGTGCGTAAGAGGTGGATATTAATTTTCTTTAGAATATAAGCAGACAGAGTAAATTAAGGGATAGGTTGACGAAGCGAAAAGTTGTGTCCTGGAAGACCTGCCTTTATAAGTAGATGTTGTTTTTAAATTGACTTGAATAAGCAAAGTGCTATC
>MHYY01000112.1 GCA_001830285.1 Planctomycetes bacterium RIFCSPLOWO2_12_38_17
ATTTGCTTAATAGAAAAGTAATACCTATTCCACCTGAAATAATAATTAATCCCATAGGAACAATTCTTTGCCAGATTATTTTATTGATTCTTTCATTCAATTTATACTGTGATAATCCAACTTGTACAAAACCAAAGGTTTTTTGCTTTTTTTCTTTGGGAGTTTCATCTTCACCAAGAATCTGTGCTGCAAACTCTTCCTCCGCGAATGCGGGTTTCTCTAAAACAGGCATGGTAAAATCATAAAACACGTTACCAGAACACACTATTATGTTCTCTTCGATTAGTACATCGGGGTTTTGTGTAGATTTTATTACACGTGCACCACCACCCCTTGTCCATCTCAAAGCCGAGTGTGGCTTACTTCGCATTTTAGGACTTTTGCTGGTTAATATTTCTTCCATACTAATATTAATCCATGGAGCGGTTTCTTCTATGAGAGTGCTTTGTGGGTTATATATATGCAAATAGCCAATTTCCTTTTCTCTATCGAGTGCCGTTACCCTTGATATTGGTGCATCAAGGAATGCCGGCTGTGTAAAGCTGAGCGCATTTTTAACTTCGTTATCTTGAGCCAGTAACATGACAAGAGAGATACCAAATTTTCTAAGTGCGTCTTCCTGTTGTTTTTTTGAGTTTAATAAGAAAAATACACAGATTAGCGTTCCGATAATAACTATTACCGTACTCATAAAAAGAATAAGTTTTGTACGGATACCTACCATGAAGTTTTAAGTTAAAATTATTATGGGTATAAAATTATATTTGGATAAGATTGAAAGGCTGTTAGATTGATACCAACTGATTCAGCAGTTTGGGTATTCAGTGTTAATCGCAGTTTTTCAGGATTCTTTATCCCCATGGAGGGGGTGCCGGGGTTATTTAGTAATATCTGTGCTATCTGAGCGGCTTGTAATCCTGTATATGTATAATCAGGTGAAATGGATATTAAAGCACCCGTTTTTACGATAGCCTCTGAAGTGCATAAAGTAGGTAAATGATGGTCTAAGGCTATCTTGGAAATAGCTTCAAGTGTATTTTTTGTTATTACTGTACTGTCTGGTATTATCCATAGGGCTTCAATTTTTTTTATTATATTTTCTAATACGGGGATTACTTCCTTTTCTGATGTTACTTCTGATTTGATAAGGTTGAAACCAAGCGTTTTTGCTATTGTTTCTGCTTCTGATATAATTTTTCCTGTTTTTGTTATATCATAGATTACTCCTAAATTTTTATATGCACCGAGAAGATTTCTTAAAATTATGAATTGGTCTTCTACAGATGCTTCCACGGAAATGCCGGTAATATTATTACCCTGTAAATTGAAACGATAATGATTAACAACCATGCAAAATATAATAGGGATTTCGGGAAATTGTTCTTTTACGAGGGTTGCCGCAAGTACGCCTACTGCCAGGATTAGATTCGGTTTGTTAGCTTTAATATCCTGAACTATTTTTTTCCCCTCTTCGATATCCCCTTTTAGATCGTAAATTTCTTTTATTGCAATGTTTTTCCCTCTGCATGCTTCCTTAAAACCTTTAACAGCTTCATTATATGCTGCTATTTGTTGGCTTTGAATAATTGTGACTGTTTTTTCGCCTGCTGTAACTATTGAAATGTAAAATGAGGTTAATAAAAGAAGTGGAAGAATATAGTAAGTTACAACGCCTTTTGAGAGTTTATAAAATTTATTATTTTTATTAATCATATTTGAAACCGTATCACACTATATTAAAAAAGTCCCTTTTGTAAGTCTTAGGAAAATTCTAAGACAAGGAATTGTTTTTATATAATATTGCATAATGCCCTTTGTCACTTAATATTATCAGTGCTTTATATTGTATTAATTATATCCTTACAGTTGTTATTTGAAAAACAAATATATTTATATTTTATATTCAATGGGTATGTAAATCCATTTGAATAAACGTATCGTATAATTTTTGTAATTCTTTTTGTATTGTTTCTATGTTTTCTGGATTAAACTTTTTGAGTTTATCATTAGTGTCGGTAATAGTTCTAAAAATAGTGCTTAATTTCGAATTTAGATTTCTAATGCGGCGACTCATCTGTTTTATAATGTTAAACGCTAGGGTGGGGTCCACTTTTATTTTCTTTAGGAGTCCTTCATGTTCTATGGCGAGTACTCTAGCCTCACCAACAGCAATAATCGTTGCAGAGCGAGGACTCGCATCAAAAAGACTCATTTCTCCAAAGACATCGCCTTCACCTAGAAAAGCGAGTGTTGTTTCCCTTTCTCCTTCTTTTTTTACAACTTTAACTTTTCCACTCTGTATAACATACATTGTGCGGCTCTTTGAACCTTCTTCAACAATAACATCACCATCATTATATAGTTTTCCAAGGAAGGCTTTTTCTGACATGGGGAATTCCCTTTCATTTTTTAGGCTGAATAGACAGCATATCCAATAAAGAAGTAGAAGTTATAGTGAATAATAAATTTAAAATATACCGTGGATTAAGTGTCCTTATGAAGATTTCTTTATAAAATCGGCTTCCTGTAAACATATCCCATAAAATATCGCTATGATGGGTAGTTTTGTGCAAATCTGCCTGCTCTTGCTGGATTGTCCTGAAATAGCCTTTGCTTAGTAAAGCGGTATAAGAGACAAAGTCGTTTACTGAAAAAAGTAATTTCCCAAAGAGGTTATCTGCATCCAGATTTTTGCAAACAGGAAGATAATGTTTTTCGAAGTTTTGTTTACCAATACCATACAAAATAGCTGTATGTGCTGCCGCTTTAGAAGTAATATAAGCTGAACCTATCCCATCTTTGTATAGTCTAACGCTGCTTGCGTCTCCAACTAACACCAGTCTATCAGCGAAAGGGTTTTTTGCCCCTTTTATATTTATTTTAGGGAAGCAGTGGCAAAATTTATCTGGTATTTTAAATCCTTGCGGAAGCATTTGTTTCATTACCGGGTGAGCAAGAAACATTTTTATATATTCAACGTTAGGTTCATTCCCTAACAGACTAACCGTTATGAACCGCCCTTTAGGAATAACACTTACAAATTTTACTCCAGGGATGCGCAGAAGAAAGATATGGATTGAATTCCCAAACTTGTTTGCTATCCAATCGCTCCCCAGTTCAATTTCGGACTGTGTAGCTCTAATCGTGGAAGGAATCTTATATCCAATTCCTAATTTTTCATATATTTTGCCGCTATTTGCCTTTACTCCAGAAGCTCCAACCAGCAGGTCGCAATCATTTTGCAATCTTTCACCTGCATAAATAACAGGTTTATCATCATTTAGGTTTATTTTATCTATAAATATGTGTTTAACTTTGGCGCCATGTTCAACTGCTTTATGAAGAAGGAATTCGTCAAAGCTCTGTATATCTTTTCCAGCATTTCCCTTAGGGCCTCCACCCCTGAAAATAGTAGCAATACCTCTTTGTTGTATACGAGAAGATTTAATTTTAATGTTGCCATTTTGTGTGTGAAAATAATAAGAATCAACACATGATTGTACTACTGAAGATGGTAAGTTTATATCTTCTAAAGCAAGTGATTGTACTAGTGATTCTGAAATGACCCCTGCACACATATTGCAACCTAAGGCGCCCTGATTATCGAAAATTTTTTTCTCATATATAGTAATATCGAGTTTCCTGCCCAAGTCTTGTGCTAATTTAGAAGCAAAAATACTAAAAAAAGCACCTGCTGGCCCACCTCCAATAACGACTATGCGGGAACCATTTTTTAGATTTAGTTCTTTTGTTCTAATCACTCAGTATTCTCGCTAGGAAAAGCATCTTTTTGATTTGAAGGTATGTGATAGGATTTTTTGAATTAAAACATATACTAAGTCCAAATAACAATAATTTTTACATAAGCATTTTAGAGTTATATGTCAAGCAAAAAATAAAATATTAAGATAAAATTTCATGGTTATTAAATCTTTAATTAGTTTGTCTTTCATAAGTAATTTTTACATAAAACATGATAAACTTGCGAATTGACAAAAACTATGCTTATGTTATACTTCCAACGAACTAATTTAAACTGTAAGAATGACTATCCAAATAATAGATTTCAATTTGGGAGATTTACATGCTTTTCAAATGGAAAAGTTATGTCTTTATATTTTTTGCCATTGTATTTTCCTTGTATTTATGTGGTTGTTATGCCCCACCCACATTTAAACCCGTAACTTCTATGAGGCCTCCACCAAGAAAAGTTGAACCGTATATAGTTAGTCAACTGAATCGTTATTACGTTAGAGATTGGAAATATATTGTTATTCATCACAGTGCTTCGTCATCTGGCAGTGCTGTTGAATTTGATAAATATCATCGTGA
Source organism: Planctomycetes bacterium RIFCSPLOWO2_12_38_17 (assembly GCA_001830285.1). Taxonomy (GTDB): domain Bacteria; phylum Planctomycetota; class Brocadiia; order Brocadiales; family Brocadiaceae; genus PLOWO2-12-38-17. The sequence continues at coordinate 4,333 of MHYY01000112.1, forward strand.
AAAAAGAGGATGGGAAAATGGCCTTGGTTACCATTTTGTAATAGGCAATGGAATTGGTTCTGGCGATGGACAGATTGAGATTGGAGGCAGATGGATAAACCAAATAGACGGTGCGCACGCTGGTGTGCAAGAGTATAATCACCACGGCATAGGGATTTGTCTTGTAGGGAATTTTAATGATTCATACCCAACTGCCGCACAAATGGCTTCACTTTCAATCCTCGTAGAATATCTACAGGGGCGATGTCGCATTCCTTCTGAAAATATAATTATGCACAGACATATAAGAGAAACAGAATGTCCGGGAAGGAATTTTCCGTATTACAAATTGCTTGCACAAACAGTTAGATACTAAAATGAACACTTGCTTTTTAAAGATTTATCAAGTCTTTCAAACGTCTTTTAGTAATTTATCATACTTAGTAATTATGAACGGACATATGTACATAGATGAATATAGATGATACCCCTCCGCGATAGAAATCCATCAGGAACATTTCCAATTGTTACCGTCAGCATTATTATTTTTAATGTATTGATTTTTATTTTTGAGTTATCATTAGGCAGGCGATTAGATTCCTTCCTTTTTCAATTTGGTATAGTTCCCATCAAGGTATATTATTCCACCGACATTCCCGGTTCAACCATCTTCAACACATATCTCCCTTTTTTAAGTTTTATGTTTTTACACGGAGGATTTATTCATTTAATAGGGAATATGTGGTATTTATGGATTTTTGGAGACAATATAGAAGATCGTCTGGGGCGGTTTAAATTTATTATGTTTTATCTACTTTGCGGAATTGGTTCTGCTTTTATACATGTTTATTTTAACAGTCAGTCTGGTATTCCTTGTGTAGGTGCAAGTGGTGCGATTGCGGGAGTGCTTGGCGCGTACATGGTAACGTTTCCACGGGCGCGAGTGCTGGTATTGGTACCTTTGTTTTTATTCTGGGAAATGTTAGAATTGCCGGCTATCATCATATTGGGTTTTTGGTTTCTTATTCAATTCTTTAGTGGTACGGCGGCTATTTCTTCTTCTCACGGTGGAGGTGTAGCATGGTGGGCACATATCGGGGGGTTTGTTATTGGAATCGTTTTAATAAAAATATTTCCTAAATCACGTCGCCGCAACTTTTGATTTATGAAGTTTATTGTACCGATTATTCGTTAAGTTAGTATGTTAAATAAGAAAGTTTGATAAAAATATATTTAAAATGCCATACTAAATAAAACTTTTGCTATATATGTTGATAAGACAGTATTTTTGTTGTTTAATTGTGACTATTATACTTGATGTATTTTGTAGAAGTTGGAACCATTATTTACCAGTTTTTCCATGGCTTGACCCTTTCCTATAAAATTTATTGTACTCTATAATTATTGGTTTCTAAGAGTAAGTAAGAATAATGAATAATTCATTTAAGAATGTAGTTGCATATTGTGACAAAATAATCCTTGCCTTATTAATTACTGTTGTTATTGTTCCTCAACTGTTTTTTGACATCAGGCTTTACAGTGTTTTTGATCTTAGCAAGGCAATAGCATTGTATTTGATTGTTATTGCGATTTTAATCGTATGGTCAATTATGCTGGCTTTTAAGCAAAATTTTAGATTTTCACGTACCCCACTGGATATTCCT
>MHYY01000113.1 GCA_001830285.1 Planctomycetes bacterium RIFCSPLOWO2_12_38_17
CCTGTAACTGATTCCATTAACAACCTCATTCACAATCGGATGTATGGCAAACATAATACTAGTAAGCAACGCAATACTAATAATGCGAGTTGGGTCAACATCATTTAAACCGCCCCTGGCAAGCATATTCCCTTCATACTTGCGAAATAACAAAGATATTAGAAAATATATGAGAATCGTATTTATAGTGTGAAAAAAAACATTTACAGCGTGATAACCTACTGGATTCATACGCCATAATGAATAATCAATAAAGTAGGAAATTGTAATAACAGGCCGGTATGTAAGCTCTCCCGAACACTTGAAATAATCATGAGAAAACAAGGTTGGGAAATTCTCCCATTCTTTAATCAGGCTGTTTTCTACAATGGTTGATACATCGTCATACACAAATTGATTTGGCAAGGAGTTCAGATAAGTTACAACAGCCAAAATAACAAGGATTGAAATTGGAAGGATGTGCAGTTTGTTTTTATACATTTTATCTGTTATTTTAAATCCCTAACAATTTACATCATGTCTCATTAGAAGTTATTTCATTCAATAATTAGAGAAAATTGTTTTTTGTAATACAAAACCACATTTAGACCAACGGTCCCCCATAAACCTTTATCGTTGCAATTTTATTCAACTATGCAATTCAATATATTGTACATTTTATATTGTCAATACAAGACCCTCTTTGTTAAACTAAAATATTAAAATAATCAATTAGATAAAAGTGGTTCGCTGGTATGAATAAATTTTATTAACATTTATATCACAAGGAAACACCATATTAAACAAGATAATCATCATGATGTAATTCGCAGATTCCAAATAATATCATCGTTTGGAGGATAGACAATGGAAACAAACGAAAAGAGGCTCCTGGAAATATCGGTGATTGGCGATGTTTCAAGCCCTCTCAGTGGCTCTCAGCCGTATATTGTTACACCCGAAGGGAAACCCACGATACTAGCCGGAATTGGTGGCATCACTTACAATGTCAAGGTTGGCGATAGTGCTATTAACTGGGAAGGAGATCATATAGAACCATGCGTATCTATCAGAAATAAAGAGAGAGAAGAAAACGGTGCGTTGAATTTGTTGTCATGTATAGGCAATACTGCCAAAGTTGTTTCAGGAGATGCCAAAGGCGCCACGGGAGTTGTAACAGGTAAGCATGGTGGTATCGAAAATGTACTTATTGATTTTGAAGATAAAACCCTTGAAAAGCTCTCCATTGGCGATAAGATTCAAATCAGAAGTATTGGGGTAGGTCTATCCTTAACAAATTACCCAAACATAAAACTTATCAATTTATCTCCGAATCTCTTAAAGGCACTACCTATCCGTGAAGACAAAAACAAAAATACATTACATATACCTGTAACACATATCATTCCCGCAGCTATTATGGGCTCCGGTCTTGGCTCCCAGAATTGCTACCGCGGAGATTATGACATACAACTTTTTGATAAACAAATTGTTAAAAAATACAATCTGCATACTTTGCGTCTTGGTGACATTGTGGCAATTCAGGACGCCGACCATACATTCGGAAGAACATACAAAACCGGTGCAATAAGTATAGGGGTTATTGTCCACAGCAATTGTGTAACAGCAGGCCACGGACCCGGCGTAACAACGTTAATCACCTCGGCAGAAGGGAAACTCATTGTATATATAGATACCACAGCAAATATAGGTGTGTACTTAAATATAGGACGGTTTAGAAAAAAATCGAAAAAGGTATAAACAATTCTCTTTCCTCCCATGCCTTCACCAAGCCCGGATTTAACGCCTTGTGACAGGATTGTACATTCATCGACATTATAAACCCCTTTTGGCTCCTCCGGCGGCGTGTAAAAACAATCAGACGCCCAGTATCTTTGCGTTGGAATGGGTTTCTAGCATTCACCATACGGAACAACTCCTTTATCCAATCCTTTGGCATATAACACATTAACCGAAACACTAAAAACCACTGCCCCAATAAAAACAGATAAAATACCTTTCATAATTTCCCTTTCAAAAATACAATTACAAAACTTTTAAGCGATAAAAGTCTAAAAAATTCTAAGACTGAAATTTTAGGTAAAACCGGTGGTTTAATCTAGCAAAAATATATTTCTCAGAATAGAAATAAGGCCGTAAATGTTATGCAATCATGTAAACAACTATTACCTTATTTGGATGTCAGGTATTTTAAAATCCCCGCCTTAAAGCCTATCGGTTTTATCCCAAAATGTTCAAAAAATGGTTTCTCATCGCAAACATTGCCCTCAAGAAGCATTGCGATTTGGTCCTTTGTAACAGGGAAGAACGGTAACCAATCAAACATCTCTGCAAGTGAACTCATTAAGAATACCGGAATATGAACCTTATTGGGAGGCGCACACATAACCTCGCCAATAATATCAATAAGTTTATTGAATTCTAATTTCTCAGGACCCCCTGCATCAAAAGCTTTGCCTACTGCATCCTTTTGCTCAAGCGATTTAACAAAACCTGCAGACACATTTTCAACTGATACAGGCTGCATCTGATACATCCCATCGCCAACCACCGGCACAAATTGCTGAATCTTAAGCATCCTGGCAAACAGATTAACGAATTTATCTTCAGATCCAAATATAATTGAAGGGCGAAAGATTGTGTACTCAAGACCGTTATCCCGAACATATTCTTCCGCTCGATACTTGGTTCGCTGATATGGTGTCTTCCCTTCTGCCCGCGCCCCTAAGGCGCTCATCTGTATGAACCGTCTTACTCCTTGCGATTTTGCGGCATTAACAAGATTCGCCGTACCTTCGTAATGTAATTTTTCAAATGTAATTCCTCTCATCGGAAATGCCCTGATAATACCAACGAGATTAATTACAGCATCGCATCCCCTTATTTTGTCGCTTAAACTGCTGGCATCGGTGATATCCCCATACACAATCTCGACATTCTTAAAATGCGCTATTTTACTTTCGGACCCCTGACGGACAAGGCATCTGACCTGATGGTTATAGTTAATTAAATCCAGAAGTATATGCCTCCCAACAAAACCCGTACTGCCTGTTAAAAAGACCTTCATAATTTATTCCTCCAGAACGAACCATAATTACACCACATAAAAACTTTTAAGAAAAACCCCAATAATAAATCTGTGGAATAGATTGTCTTTATTAGACTTATATTTTGAAGTACCCCAAAGCCGATTGTTAAGTACTTGGAGATTCACCATCTTTGTATCTCTTCGCGGCTTGAAAAAACTTACCATTTTCCGTTAACGTTCCAGTTGGGTTTAACATCGGCTGACGAACCGACTTAGGGTTTGTATTATTATTATTCCTTGGGACATCATGACCTTCATATATAAGAATTTTTCCATCTTGTTCAATACGATCTGCATAAGGTGCACCATAACGAATACTCATGAGAATTATAGATGTTCCACCTTTAAGACGAAAGTTCATACCCCTTTGAAGATTTACCCCTTCAATAGAACACATCTTTATATAAGAAATAACATCCGCTGGATTTATTGTTTTCATATTTCTACTTCAAACATTTAAAACTATTTAAACCTTGTGCTTTGTATTATGGAAAAAAGCATGCATCTCCCTGAAAACAACTTCTTTCTTATCCTTAATACACCTGATTTCAGGAAGGGAGTTAAGAAATATGTGCCCGTAACGTTTATTAACCACCCTGCTATCAAATATAATTACTGCGCCCCTGTCGTTACGACTGCGAATAAGCCTTCCAAACCCCTGTTTAAACTTAATTACAGCCGTCGGTAAAGAAAAATCATAAAAGGCATTGCCTCCTGCCTTCTCAATAGCCTCTGCCCTCGCCTCAATAATGGGTTCAGTCGGCACCTTGAAAGGCAACCTCGTAAGTACAACACATTCCAGCGCATCGCCTCTAACGTCAATCCCCTCCCAGAAACTGTCCGTAGCAAACAGCACAGATGTCTTATCCTTCTTAAAGCTTTCGAGCAGATTATGACGATTATCCATCCCCTGCTTGAGACAGGTATATCCAAGCTGTGTAATGCGAGGCGCCAGCCTCTGATATAAGTTATTAAGAAGATTATATGATGTAAACAGGATTAACGCCCTGCCTTCCGAGATTTCCACTGTCTTAAAGATATTTTCTTCAAGCGATGCTGTATAACCAACCGCATCCGGCTCTGAAATATCTGTGGGAATTCCAATAATTGCCTGTTTTTTGTAATCAAACGGGGAATCAAGGATGAGCTCTGTAAGACGGTCATCAATAATCAGGCGCAAGCCTGTATTCTCCTTATAAAATTTAAAGGATTTACCAATTGCAAGCGTAGCTGAAGTCAACACAATAGTATCATAATTGTCGTATAGACATGCCTTCAAACCGTCGGAAACCGAAAGCGGCGCCCTGCAGAAACGGACAGACGCACCCTCCCTATACCACTTGATTTCTATCCATTTACAGGATGATTCATCCTCCATGATAAAAAGCGCAATATCATCTGATACCACTTTTAAACGTGTTTTGCATGACACAATATCTATCAACATGGACGATAACACATCCTGCGATGATTTTGATAATCTTCCTATATCGTCCAACAAGTCCTTTAACAGCGAAACAAACTCGCGAATTTGCACACATAATGTCTTTAATCTAACCTCAATAGTATGCCATATTTCTGTGTCTGTTAAGTGGGTAGTTAATCTGAGCTTGATTTCATCTGATTTGTCCTTTTGTAATTCTTCTCTGGTTATATAACCGTCCAGTATGTTAAAAATATCTTCAAACATCTCCACGGTGCTGTCATAGAGAATCTGCCTCGACTCCATGATTTCTGTATTAATTTTATCTGTTATACTTACCGCCTTGGGCTTGTCGCGTTCCGCATCAATCTCTTTAAGTTTGCTCTTAAGATATTGCAAAAGGCCCTTTTTTGCATCCTTTAAGTTGACTAATCTTCCCAATATCTTCACTATTCTCAATCTCGAAATTACATAGCTCATATTTGATGTGGCGACCTCTTCAAGGTGATGCGCCTCATCAATAACAATCTTTTTAAAAGGTGGGAGGATTGCAACTGTATCGTAACCCTTTGTCTCCTGACGTACAATCAAATCTGCCATTAACAGGTAGTGGTTTACAACGAGGATATCTGCGCTTGCAGCATCCCGTCGGGCTATGTAAAAGAAACATTTATCATAAAAAGGGCACTTGAGCCGCGTGCACTGGTCTGCCTCCGATTGTATCGCCTCCCAAACATCATCATACGGTATAAAATTTAAATCCGCCTTGCTTCCATCCCTAGTCTTCATAGCCCACTCCAGCAATTTATTCAGTTGCCTTCTGTAATCATCTTCAATTAATGTGCCACCTTCTGCTCTTAAATTATGAACTTTTCTTAAACATATATAATTATTCCTGCCTTTAACTAGAACACTTTTGAAACTTAGGCCACAGCATTTTTTCAGTAAGGGGATATCCTTTTCAATTAATTGTTCCTGAAGGTTTATAGTATTGGTAGAAACTACCACCCGCTCTTGGTTCTTCGCACTCCAAAATACTGCTGGTAACAAATATGCGAGGGATTTGCCGGTGCCCGTTCCTGCCTCAATTATTGCTATGCTGTTTTCATTAAAGGCGTCTATTACTGATTTCAACATCTCGATTTGCGGCTGGCGGTACTCAAATTGTTGCAGCTTTTTTGCAAAATTTCCATCAGGCAGAAATTGGCTGGAAAGCTCTTCGAACTCTAGCCTTCCATGTGTATGCTCTTTTACAGCCTTTACTACTGGATATATGTATTCCACATTATTGTCAACGATGTAGAACCCTACTCCCAGAGAACCCGTAATTGAGGCAATCTCAATATCTGCTTCAGATGGTTCAAGTATTCCATCAGGATGATTATGAATAATTACATCGCCGCATCGTGCCTCTTTAATTACGGCAGGCACAGCATTCCTATTCCCCATGGCATAAACATCCACATCGGTTACCATAAGGTCTTTATCTAGCCTGCCTATCAGAAATACCTCGTTTCCATTCACCCTTTCAATAGCAACTTGAATTGATGATACTGCTTCTGGCAATATAAAATCACTTACCAGAAATTGTGTCTTTCGCATAGAATCTGCCATAAAATTAATACAAGTCACCTTTAAATTCAAACTAGTTTTATTTGAATCGCCTACTACGCCTTTATATCATCTACAAGGAACAACACCTCAGGCATTGACTAAAGTCGTCCGGTACTTTCGCTGTAACAGATACTAACTTTAGAGTATATGGATGATTAA
>MHYY01000114.1:0-527 GCA_001830285.1 Planctomycetes bacterium RIFCSPLOWO2_12_38_17
TGATTAATTTACAAAAGTTATAGAAACAAAAATATTCCCAGGCAAAAGGGCCGAATCCCAGGAATCCTGCCACAGGCATCTCAAATATCTTTATGTCCTTCATGAAGGGCGCCGTATATACCCATTTCGAAGCAGCCCAGAAATTCCAGAATTCCCATAAGAAACCGCAAATATATCCCGCTATAAATAAATTCAAAATACGGGCAAGACTGCCTTCCTCCAGGTCTCTTAACAGAGATTCACCCTTACTTGAGTATACAATAGGTTCAAATATCATCACATATCCGGTCCAGACAAGCCCAAATAAAAATCGTGCATAATCCCTGCTAATAAGTAATGGCGCCATAATGAAGAAGAACCCAAGTACAACGCTACTGTAAATAATTTTGTTTGAAACCTTTAGATTAGTAATACGAAAGCGATCAAAAAGTCTGAGGGCTTCGAGAAGTTCTGTTGTTTGAAATATCCCGGGCATGATCATCGCATAAGCTAAACCCATGCCAATGCAGAGTTCGAGTTTATTTTCA
>MHYY01000114.1:535-5053 GCA_001830285.1 Planctomycetes bacterium RIFCSPLOWO2_12_38_17
TGCAGAGTTCGAGTTTATTTTCAGGTAAGCCGTGATACTCCCAATTTACAAGGTGAAGATTATAAAATTCAAATAAGAGCCAGAAGGCGATTGACAAAGGCATCTGAACAAAAAATTCCCATCTCCTGTTACAAAGTAATGAGCTGCCTTTAAGTTTAAAAATAATAGCATCTGTAAGCATTACGTAACCAACCCAACACAATGGCGTAGCCCAAATACTGATTTTATGCGCAAAGTGGTTCTGATTTTGAAAAAGCAGGCAGAATTCTACGAAACAAATTAACCCGGCTCCAAACCAACCGTGGTATTTAAGTCTTGAGAATATGCTTTCTACAAAATCAGGTTCTGACATAATAATCTAACACCCTTAACTATACTTGAACAAATAAATGAGATGTTAATTAACAGTAAACAACATCTATTTATCATGTATGGGATAAAATCTATCTTAGTTATCTACAACAAGGACGCTTCTGAACAGAGGATTTTAATAGAAAGGAAAAAATCTTAAATATTGCGGGCTTATGATATTTTGAAATTTCTTATTAAGTTTAGAATACAGTAAAATTAGTTAACTATTGATATTATCCTTTTATCAATTTGTTTTTTACTTCTAACCTTCTTTTCGTACATACTTACAACAAAAATAGATAAAACAAATAAAACAAAACCACCAAAGAGCATTCTAAGATTCTGTGAATCAGGAAAAATTATATAAACCTTTCTACCTATTAAACTACCTACAATTAGACTGACAATGGGTAGAAAAAAGAGCAATATTATACTTTTATATATAGACTGTCTAACTATTTGTAACTTTACTTGTTGACCCGTACTAAGCCCAGGAATTGTTTTAACTTCTAGAAAATTTGCATTGTTTTCCATACCAGTACATGCACCACAGCTTTTGCATTCTTCTGGATTGGCTTTTTCTATCTCAATAGTTGCATGATCGCCTTGTATGTACTTTACAATTCCTGTTTCAACAACTCGTTTCTGTTTAAACATTGTAATAAAACTATTTAGTAGTTACCCTTGTGAAGGCTGTTGAGTTTGATCTGCAGCTTGACCGCCTACTTTTTCCCGCATAAGCTTGCCAACTTTAAATACAACCACATTTTTAGCAGGTACAAATGCCACTTCACCAGTACGGGGATTTCTGGCCTTTCTAGCGGCGCGCTTACGGATTTCAAAAACTCCAAAATCACGTAACTCAATCCGATTACCCTGCGCAAGTTCACCAATAATGTCGTCAAGAAACATCTGAATTATTTTCTTAACGACCATGTGTGTATTATCAGTTCTTCTTGCAATCTTTTCACATAAATCTCTTTTCGTCGTTGTTTGCATTAAAATTCTCCTTTTCTAACGGTTAATAATAAAAAGGGAGTTAGGAAAAATATATATTAACGGATTAATCAAACTTCTAACCACCTCCAAACATAAAAAAGATTTAAAGAAATATGTTCTTAACTAATTTCCAAATATGGTAGTTATGATTAGTTTGACATATTATCAATTCAAAAGATTAAAGTCAACACGATTTTAATATGTATGAAATATAAAAATTTAATTAAAAAATATACAAAAAACACGACTTAATAGCTTGACAATTCACTAATTAATTTGATATTTTATGTGACTTTATAATTTTAAAAGGTTAACTTATAACTAGAAAGGTAATTATGAAAGTCAATATTAGAAGAAGTTCAATAAAGCATAAAAGGATGTGCGGTTTCCGAAAGAGGATGCGTACTAAAGGTGGACGAGCAATTCTAAGACGAAGAAGAAGAATTGGACGGAAGCCATTACTTGACGTATAGCTGGTAAATATAAAAGACCTTAAGTATCATTAAATAAATACTTAAGGTCTTTTTGTTTTTACGAATTACTTAATTATAATCGCTTCTACAGGACATTCTTCGGCTGCCTGTTTACATGCATCTTCATATTCCGCTGGCACATCAATATCCTTTGCCTCAGCTACATCGCCTTTCATATAAAAAATTTCCGGACAGGTTTGCGTACATAATTCACAACCTGTACATGTGTCAGCATCTACTTTTGCCCGCATAAAACCTCCCTCTTTTACATTCTAAGTTAGAATAAAATTTACAAATACCGAAATTAATTAATCTATAGCTTTCAAACTATTCAAAAATTATACAAAAAAAATCCCCAAAACTCAAATATCATTTAATACAAAAAGCCTGAAATACTATCAAGTTTAACACCCTCAACTGCAATTTCTGGCGCTAATACCACTTCCTCTCCACCCCAAACAATTGTCTGTTTTTTCTCACTGGATACCGCTATTATATTATTCAATATGTCTAGTATATTGTTATTAAGTCTCACTGTATTAGGTTTTAATGGTTTATAAATCTTTCCCATCTTAACTATATAAGAATCTGCAACAATAGTGCTTGTAAAATCACCGGCCGCAAGTCCATTAATAGGATATGTATACCAGATTCTACCAATATAAACTCCATCATTTATTTTTGTTAATAAAGCCTCATTAGGTACTTCCTCTTTACCCTCTATAACGATGTTCGTAGGACATATTTTTGGTTGCACGTTATGATACCTACCTCCGTTTTGGTAACGGAAACCATTACGGGGCACAAAAGAAGTAAAAATATTCTCAAGCTTCCTGGAGAAATAATTATTTGCAAGAAATCCCACAAGGAAACCATTATTGATAAGATCAGTCCTTCCGGTCGGAATTCCTTCACAAGTAACCTTTTTACTACCGACTGCTCCACTGATTGTACCATCATCATAAACAGTTAACAATTCAGACGAAATCTTCTGGCCTAATTTCCCAATAAAAGGAGAGTCTGACGCATTTATAGAAGAAAGACTCAATGCCGGGATTACAATATTTTTAAATAAATCAGTTACCGGCTGCCTTCCAAAGACAACATTATAAGTTCCGGTGGAAATCCTTTCGCCGCCTATTGTATTTATCGCACTTAACACCGAATCGCAGCCTGCATCTTCAGGTTTAAAATCAGATAAATGCGTACTGGCACACCATCCTGTGCCTTTCACTCCCTCCCTTTCAACCATGGAAGTTATATTAGTTGTAAGAATAGTGGTCTCATCAAAGTCATCAATGCCTTTAGTACTTGCAATAGCCATACGTTCCTTAATAATAGTAATATCACCGCCAATAATAATTGAATTGTTAAAATTTTTCTTATTATATTCTGTAATTGCTCCTTTTAATCCCCGCCAGCCCAGAATTACAATTGCCTCATCGCCAATTTCCATTACAGCGGGGTCATGGTAATTTTCCAAAACAACCTTTCCAAAAGGCAATGGAAGTGACTTAAAATCTGGATCATATATTCTATTTCTTTTAGCCTTTTGAAATGCATCTACCACCCCCCTTTTAGTAATATTATTTGAAACACTGCCAAACCCTACCTTTACCCCTTTCCCAGTTCCAAAGACAGCCAGAAGACCAATACCATTATATTGTATTGACTTTGGTTCGTGAACACCATTACATGGAATATCCGACGTATAATTTAATCGCACAGTTATATGTTCATTCCATGAAGCAAAGATTTCTACATCTATCACATCCTTCTGCTTTTTAACAAAATCAACTCCATCCCGGACACAAGTCCTTAGTGTTTCTATATCAATCATCATAACTTTTGATGCCCTGTCAATTTAGCCTTTGAGCGTAATGTTGGACCGCCATTTCCCACACGCATTATCTGCATTGGTTGTCCCTTTCCACAATTTGGTATAGGAAAAACTTCAAAATCGTTACCAACTGCATCAATATTCATTAAAAAGTCTTTCGAATCGGAAGTAATACCGCCATGGCGATATAATTTTGTAATCTGACCTTTTTCAATCTTATATACTTTTTGTGCAGAAATGCGAAAATTTTCTCTAGATTCACTTATTGATGGAATTCGATGATTTACAATATAATAACCATCGCTAACATCAGAGATTATTTCCTTGGGGTCTTTGTCTCCATTTGCAAAGACAGTATTTGTCATACGAACCAGAGGAACGTAATAAGGTCCTGTCGCCCGCATGGAACCATTAGGAGAATGACCAAGAATTGCTGCATACTCACGCCCATTCATGAAGCCTTTTAATATTCCATTCTCTATTAGGTTAACACGCTTACTGGGTGTACCTTCTGTATCATATTTAAAATGTCCGTATCCATTTATAGCAGGATCTGAATATGCTGTTAAAAGTGGGGATGCGATTTGTTTACCCAATTCATTATCATCAAAACTCCTGAACAGCCAGGAACGCCCAGCGTATGCTGTTTCAAGCTTTAGCACCCTGTCAGCCTCTGTTGGATGTCCTGCAATTTCGTGCACCAAAAGGGCGTTAAAATGGGGATTCGTTACTACAACCACTGGTTCGTCTGTAGTAGGTAAAAACTCTGCTTCTGTAAGCTCAAGCGTCTCACGCGTACGCAGTAAGGCAAAGTCGCTAAGTGCCTGTTTGTAAACATTTTTACCTTCCAAAACC
>MHYY01000115.1 GCA_001830285.1 Planctomycetes bacterium RIFCSPLOWO2_12_38_17
TCCCTGGTAGTTGACCCAACGAGTGTAAATCTTGGCAAATTGATTTTAACGGACCTTGCCTTGGGCCCCTGATCAATAATGATATCAATGGAAAAATCTTCCATTGCAGAGTAAAGGTATTCCTCGACCGTTGCATTTAATCTGTGAATTTCGTCAATAAAAAGAATATCCCCTTGCTGTAAATTACTTAAAATACCTGCCAGATCCATCGGTTTATCAAGTACCGGACCTGAGGTGGTTGTAATCGAAGCATTAACCTCGCTCGCAATAATTTGCGATAAAGTCGTTTTCCCAAGGCCTGGGGGACCTGAAAATAGTATATGGTCTAAAGGCTCACCCCTTTTTCTGGCTGCTTCAATATATATGAGTAAATTTTCTTTGACACGATCTTGCCCAACAAAATCTTTGAACTGTTTAGGCCTGAGTGTTATATCTAGATTTTTATCCTCAATTAAGGCGGCAGAGGATAAAATATCTTCCTTTAACATATAAAAGTTCCATAATACAGTTTGTGATCTAAATATTTAATTAAACTTTGTATTTCAACGCCTCCTTCACAAGTACTTCAATACTGGTCAATACATCAATATTATCCACCGTTTTCGATCTTTTTACTGTCTCGCTCACTGCCTTTTCAGCCGTAGACCTTGTATATCCCAGCGAAACCAAAGCCATTATGGCATCAGATACCATTGCCTTTTGTTGAATATCAATACCTGCAAATATTGAAGGTGTAACTTCTCTAATAATTCCTTTCAGCTCTAAAATAATCCTTTCGGCAGTCTTTCTCCCTACACCCTTAATTTTTTCTAATGCCTTTGTGTCTTCATTAATTACGGCATTCTTTATATCGCCTACTGAACTACCAGAGAGAATAGTAATTGCAGTATTTGGTCCAATTCCATTAACTGCTAATAACAATTGAAACAGGTCTCTTTCTTCGCATGTTGCAAAACCGAAGACTTTTACCTGATCTTCTCTTATAAATAACTGAGTAAGAACTGTGACCTCTCCATGGTTAGGAATTTTCTCAAAGGTAGATAGTGGAATGTGTAATAAATAACCGATACCCGCTACTTCCAAAATCAATCGGGTTGGAGATTTGCTAACCACCTGTCCTCGGATGTAGTCTAACATGTGGCATTATTTCCAGTAAATAGTGATTAAACCATCCGATATTTATTTAATTCCTAAGTTGTAAAATCGGGCCCCGAATTTGTGCCACAATCAATAGTTGTTTTCAGGCTCAAACCATACTTTAAGAGGGTTTCCTTAATTTCGTCTATGTAGTTTTTCTTAATCCCTTCCTTATCCAATTCAATATCCGATTTCTTTGCAAGGTCCTCTATTGTTTCAATACCAATCTTTCTAAGAGCATTTCTACACCTTACTGAAAGTCCAATTTCATAAACAGTTCTGACTAAATCAGCCCTTCTTCCCTTTTTCTCGCCGAACAGATCAACGCCACTATCCTTTTCAAGTCCCTGACCCAGACGTAATCCTTTTTGCGCCAGGATACTCTTAATTTCATTCAATGAAGTTTCACCAAAATTTTTAAAGGACAGCAAATCAGCCTCAGTAATCATTGTAAGGTCTTTTAATGTACGAATATTCATCTTTTCCAGACAATTTCTACTTCTAACAGAAAGTTCAAAGTCTGTAATTGGAATATTCAATAGTTCACCCTCTTTCCCCTGTTTCTTTGAAACTTCCTCGTCATAATACATTATCGTTGATGCCTTAACATCCTTAGAAAACAGTAGAGCCCTTCCATTATTTGGTTCAGCATCGAGGACGGACCCATAACAACACATTGCCTCCTCATACTTGCCATTATCTTCATATAATATTCCCAAATTAATAAATGCATTTTTATATGTAGGGCTTAAATTCGCGCATCTTTCATAATATTCAATAGCCTTTTCGTCTTCACCATCCATGTCACAATTAAATGCAACGCGGAAAAGGGCTTTGGGATGGTTCGGATCTATCTGCAATGCTTGTTCATACTTTGCGAATGCTTCCTGATATTCCCCAAGGTCATCCAAACAATGGCCCCATTGATAAAACAATTCAGCGCTTTCTTTATGTGAGTGCAAAAAACTTTTCACAATACGCAAGGCTTCGTCAGCGCTTCCAGCCATTCTTTTTGTTTCAGCAATATCCATACTTATATCAAACTCTTCAGCATCCGTTTTCTTCGCACGCGCAAAACATTCTAAAGCATGATTATAATCACCTAATTCATGGTAGCACTTTCCTAAATAATATGACCCGATTTTCCTTGATTTTACTTCTCTAAGAAACTTAGATGCAGTTTTTGTATCCCCAACTATCCACTCACATATACCCAGTAAAAGCATCCAATCTTTTGATTTAGCACTATCGCGTTCTTTCTTTATATCATCCTCCAGCGACTCTATTCTCTCCTCAAATTCTTCCATTCTTTCTTTAGAACTATATACCTGTGTTTTTATGAAAGAAACTGTCTCTCTGTTTATATTTTCAGCATCTAGTAGTTTATCAAGATCAAATTCAATAGCACTTGTAATCATACTTTATTTATACTCCCGCACTTCTAAAAATTTACACTTAAATTATTCACAACTTAAAGGTCTAATTTTAACATACATACGTTAGAAATTCAACTAAATTTTATCGTCCTATCCCACACAGCAAATTAATACTTCCACATATACAACTATCTCTAAAATCATTATGATTGTCCGAAAATATCACCCGCAAGTACAGTCCAAAAATAAATATAATATGACAATGTCCTATTAGGAGGAAATCATAAAATCATAAAAAAGATAGCCCACCTCTAAAATTAAATATATTTAGTGTACAATTTTACTTCAAAGTATTTTAACTAAAAAGCAGGAAGACAAAAAATATCATAAGAAGGTATTGTAAATGCAAATAAATCTTAATAATTCTTATATTTATAACAACACCTAGAAAGTCTTTTTATGCAATGTCGCCAAAATCTTTCCGTACTTTTTGCGTACCTTTTTCTCATGCTTTGTGGCATCTTTAACGACTCTATCAAAAAAAGCCTTAACAAATGGGTCTGTCTCCTGATCTGCCAATTTCATATATTTTTCCTGTAATTCACGTTCATCTTTTGCTACCATATCTATAGCTTCTGATAGGTTCATTTTGATCCTCCCTAGAAAATCAGTTAACGAAAGAAATAAAATCCATATTATATTTACCAAATAGAAAATTAAATATCAACATTGTTTTGTTTATACATTTAAAAAACTAAAAGAACGTGAAAGTTACTTTAAACAAATTACAATATAAGTTAAAATAATTATACACAATATAAATTCACAATATTTCTAAAATTTCATTTTAAATTATTGCAATATGAGTGATAAACCAGATTTAGATACTAAACTTATAAAATTGGCTGTCACAGAAGGGTTTTTAACGCCTGAACAGGTCAATATCTGTCAACGCATTGCAAATGCATTTGAAGATAGCGATCCCAGAAAAAGCATTGATATTATAATGATGGATAGAGGCTACATCACACTTGAACAATGGGTTTATCTTGTCGAGACATTGGGTATAAAGGCTATTTCATGTCCATATTGCGAAAAAAGATACAAAGAGGCAGATAACGAATGTGCCGGGGTAACCACATGTAAATACTGCGGGAAGCAGTTTGATTACAATGAATCACATAAAATGTACACGTCTAAAACAAGCCCGGTGTGTGATAAGACTTTAGCGTCCACCAATAGTACACAAGACCATTATATTAATAAAACATTGGTTGGAAAATATAAGATTATTGAAAAAATCGCTACCGGAGGATGGAGTACAATATACAAAGCAAAAAGGGCTTTACTCAATATAGATGACGTTGTTGCCATAAAAATACTCCATCTAAATTTGAGTGATAACCCACAAGACATTAAAAGATTTTATAATGAGGCCTCCACAATTAGAGAACTACGCCATCCTAATGCAATACATTTATATGATTTTGACCGAGACGCTGACGGAACAATTTTCATGGCAATGGAGTTTATACATGGCAAAAATCTGAAAGAAATTATAAAAGATATAGGAGCATTTGATGTACCAAGTATGCTAAATATTATTTTTCAGGTTTGTGATGTAATCTCGACTGCTCACAAACATCCCAAAAAAATAATACACCGCGATATCACATTACAAAATATTATGCTGACTAATGTAGGAGATATTGATAATTTTGTGAAAGTCTTGGATTTTGGAATAGTTAAACTACGAACGCATGATAATGTATCGTTGACAGGAAGTATTGTAGGTACACCACTTTATATGGCACCCGAACAATGGAGGGGCGAATGTGATGAGCGGACTGATATATATTCCCTTGGTATAGTCATGTACGAAATGCTCGCAGGTGAACCTCCTTTTAAAGGGGATCAAGTCACATTAATGAACAAACACCTGAACGATAGACCAAAACCTTTCCGTAAGCTAAACAAAGACCTAAAAATTCCAAAATATATAGAAGAAATAATATTTAAATGCCTCGAAAAAAACGAAGACAAGAGACCCCAATCTGTAGATGAACTTAAATCTTTACTACAAAAAAGTAATATTACAAATGTTAAACTAACCAATTATACAAAATTCCTTGTACCTGCTGTCATTATAACAATCACACTACCATTATCAATTTACATGCTATTCCAAAAAGAAGAAAACACAAACATTGAACATAATTCTCAACCACACATCATAAAACAAACTGTTAATAGCCTATCCGATACTAAATTAAATGAAATACCTAAGATTAGCGAAAATAAAGAATTGCAACAATACGACAATAACACCAAAGTATTAACTGTGGAACAGCATAAAAATAGCGAATCAATTAATGATACCGCCCAAAAAATTACCGATAATTCTAGTAAACAATCTAATAAAGTAGTTGCCAATATACAAAAACATGACATTGATAAGCCTGACCCCATACAAATAATAAAAAATGAGGTAAAAGTATGGTTACAGAATTATAAGACCGCATGGGAAAAAGGCGATGTTGAAACACTGCAAAAGATTGGGCATATAACATCTGAAAAAGAAGTAAATAAACTCAGAAATCATTACTCTTATGTCCATGATGTTAAAGTCTCTATACAAAACGAAGTAATTGAAATAGATAACAACCAGGTTATTATTAGTTTTGATAGAACGGATGAATGGATAGATGAACGTGGCAATAAACACAGAGAAGATTTGCCAAAAATTACCAAAGTACTCCACAAAGAAAATAACATATGGAAAATCTTAAAGTAAATAATAGAACCCTCCTTCAGTTAAATTATAAAAAGTATATAATTTTACTTTTAACATTCACTTTTTTACTCACTTTTTGCAAGATAGCATTTTCAAGTAGCATTAGCGTAAGTCCCAATTCACTCACAATAGATGTTGAAACCTATGGTACAGCTACAGTGGAAGTCTTAAACGAACAGGGTAGTCCTTCAATTAATACATTAGTCACTGCAACAAGCGGTAACGAAACCATAGCAATGGTTTCACCAAATAGAAGATTAACAAATCCCAATGGGCAAGCCTTTTTTACAATTACAGGGTTATCAAACGGAACCGCTACAATAACCTTTATCGCAAATAATTTATCCACACCGCTTCCCGTCACAGTTGTTTCAAATATAGCGCCTTGCGGTACAGCTAGCAGCAGTGGCGGTGGTACTGATGAATTTGGTCAGGAAAAAATGAACGATAATATAGAAAAAGACGCCTGTTCATATCACTGGATAAGGACGCGAAACGAGATTGGGCAAAAGAACCAAGGCTGGATAAGGCTTGACTGGACTAATGACGTCACCATTTCAATAATGGTTATTCAAACAACCGATTGCAATGAAAGCTGCGGTGAAGACTCAGAAGACCCTCTTTATATAGACCCTGGTAGAAATATTGGCAGTGGAATGGTTCAATATTTAGACGAAGATGAAATTACATGGATTACAGACGGTGAATTTTACGATGAAATAGGTGATGTTGAATACTTATTTGCGAAATCTATAACAACGAAGGCCATTCGTATCAAAAAAATCGCACCAAACCCATTCTGTAAAGGACAACAATCCAATCCTGTTATTTTTGAATGGCAAGTTTACGGTATCCCCTCCTGTAATTAATCTGCATATTTATACCCAGATGAAATTGTTTTACGTTCCGTTCGTTTTTAATTGTTTCATCTATCTAACGATTGTGACAAAAAGTGCACTGGATACCAATCGGTTCAGGATGCGGTGGTTCACCTGCCCTGCCAATTGGATGACAATCTGATTGACTGCAATTCCCAATAAATGGCGGATGCGGAGAATCATCAGCAGATGGATGCGCTGGATTGGGATGACAAACCGTACATGACACAGTTGACACAGGAAAATGGCAGTTCAGACAATGGCGGTTAATGGTATTTACGCCCCCCCATGATGTTGTGTGACTTAAAGGCGTTGTGCTGGTGTGACACCTCTCGCAAAAATCCTCCTGATGACATACACTACATTTCTTACGTTCCCACGATGCCGCAAATCCATGAGTCTTTCTGCGCCATGCGTTATTATGATTTCTGGGTTTCTGTTCCTGATGGCAATTTACGCACCAATTTAAATCACTATGACACCGTTTACAGTAATTCTGATTGTAATAGAATTCACTGCCATGCCTCTGTATCCAACGCACATCATCATGTTTAACCCATCTGTCCTCATGATAAAGAGGCATTCGATTATTTTTAATATATTTGTGACAAACGTTACATGCAATTCTTTCCTCACCCATTTCCTTATGACAAGGGATACACGAGCCGTACATATCTGGAATAAGATCTAAAGTAATCGCATCACTCTTTTCTATACCTTTATGACATTGCTCACATTGAATATTATTTTCAAGATGAGTCTTATGACTGAATTTCAAATCACGGTATCTTTTAGGAATATTGTGTTTAATCTTCATTTTCATACCTGGTCTTGTGTGACACAAAAGGCAGGATTTTGGATTACTGGTATCATAATTTTTCATATGACAGGTAAGGCATTTTGCCATCTTTGGCCAATCGGGTTCCATATCTTCTTTGTAACTATGGCAGTAATTACAATCTTTTAAGCCCTTTTCGATATGCCTAGCATGACTGTAATGAATGCCAGATTCTTTACATCCCACCAGCAATAAACAAAAAAGAAGCGGCGTAAAATAAATTATATAATTAAATTTATTCATCAGAAATTTATACTATAAGAAAGTAATAATTGGTTATAAGTCTCAGGGTCTGTATCACTAATTTCAGTAGACCACCTGAATGTAATATCAGACTGCTTTGTTAACAAATATTTGAGCTTGAGGTAATATGTGCGAACATTAATCTTCTGTTCAATGTCATTTGTATACTCACTATCAAGAACAGATTCCAAACCGTTACTGCCGTCAAAATTATATTTATAAAGCGAATAGTTAGTGCCTGCGCCAGCGTCAAACTTGCCTATTTTTTTATCATAGTCAACGCCTATATCTGTGCTTTGGTCAACGCCAGCGGCATCCCAATATTCTATCGTGAAAGCAATCTTGGAATCCTGCAATAGAATATTATTAAAATTAACCGATAAGAATGCCCTTTTATAATCAAGGTTAAATGTGTTTTCGTCGCCTTCGTCAAGCACATTCCTGTAATCCATACCGCTTGATATCCCGAACTTTTCACCAATACCTTTATATCCTGTAAGGCTAACAAGGTCAAAGGGTTCAAAAGTACCAAGGATTTGATAAAAAGGTGAAATGTTGTTACTCTGTTCGGCTATAGAATTAAGAAATCTAAAATAAGACAATTGTATGCTGGCATCCCAGTCAATCTTATCCCAGGATAATTTCACAAGAAAATCTTTAGGCAGGGTGTTTAAAAATGTGTATCTACCGGACAAATTTAAATCTTCATAAATCTTTTGCCACAGACTTAAGCCTACCTCATCATCTATATAAGCATCATCTATAATACGAATGTAATCAAGATTTGCAGTAGTATCAATAAAAGGACGTACAGATACCCCGCTCCCTGTTACTGTATCAAAGTAAGTACTGCTATATTGCGATGCCCTCATGCCTCCAAATACATAAGTATCCGCTGGTCCCAATTGCTGTTCATATTTTGCGCCATCAAATAAAATGGTTTCGACTGAATATTGATACTGACGCCCAACACGAAGATTAGATTTATCAACAACCGGGTTTTTTATGTCTGCATATAAATAATACAACCGCCCATTGACACTGCTGTCATAACTATCTAAGATATCCCTGAATGCCCCATTCTGGGTTTCATGCCCGTCAATGTCTTCTGATAATCTTCCAGAACCGGCAATGGTAACTTTATTTCCAAGAAACTCTTTAGTCCTGAAACGGATGTATTCGTACATATCATGGTCGTCTTCATCTTCCGCCCAACGTCCCTCATACTGCGTTCTGAAATTACCAGAAACGAAATCACTATAAGTAAAACCACCTGATTCTGTCAAACCTGTTATTGTGGTGGCAGTATCTTCTGCCTGCGCGAAAAGCGTGGAAGAAAGGAAAATTAAAAATGCGGCTAAAATAATTAATTTTTTCACTGAATCAGGATTAGAGTGCATGCATAAAGTACAAACAATATCCACATTCAGGAAGTCTTTACCAAAAACACTTATTTCATACTTGCAGTAGATGTGGCGTTGATTTCTAATGTTGTTGTATAAATATGGTCGCCTGACTGGCTGCCGTTACCATTTGCATCGTTCCCGGCAGCATAAAATGTTACTACACCTGAGGCATCAGATGGTGCTTTCCATTTGACCTTCCATTTCTTTCTCTGATTCCCAGCAACTGTATGTTCTATATATTTATTTTCGTCTTCTTCGTCAAGTCCGCGGAAGTCATTAGGCGGAATAACCTGAGTTGTATTTCCTATACTTTTGAACTTTCCAACCCTGTTGTTATTAGAATCAAGTGCCGTCATTTCAAAACCGTGCAAAGATCCAATGTCGTCTTTAAATGAGATTTTTAATTTAATAGTCTCACCTGGTACGTAAAAAGACGGTCCTGTTATTGAAAATTTAGCGTCCCCTGAATTGAGGATGAAAGAACTATGACATCCTGAGTCCCTGCACGTCCCGTCGTCATTAGGTGCGCCCGTTCGGTATGCAGGTGGGCCGCTAGACCATGCAAACGCACTACTCACCAATAAGCCACCGATAATAACCATACCAGACAAAAGACAAGACCCAAATTTAATTATATATTTCACGGACATCTCTCCTTTATCTCAAAATTTTTATAAAACAGGCGACAAATCATCGCTAAATCTACTCAAAACAATGAGGCTTTTCAATAAAATAATCTTTCGAGACAGACTATTTTTACACCATAAAGTAGTAATTTTTATAAACTCTGTTATAATATTCATGAAAGATACGGAGGAATATATGAAGCTCGGTAAGTTTGAAATCTATCCTGTAACCGATGGCTGCTTTCATTTAGACGGTGGGACGGTGTTTGGTATTGTACCTCGTGTATTATGGGAAAAGATATATCCCCCTGATGAAAAAAACAGGATACAACTCTCACTGCACTGCCCGCTGATTATAACAAAAAAATACAATATCCTGATTGATACAGGAATAGGGGCAAAACACGAAGAAAAGTTCTGCCAGATTTACGGCGTCAGCAAGAAAAACAACTTGTTTGAATCATTGAGCCGATTCAATTATCAGCCTAAAAATATTGATATTGTTATTAACACACATCTACACTTTGACCATGCAGGAGGAAATACAATCTTTAATGAAAATGGGGAAATCGTCCCCGCATTCCCAAAGGCAACATACTTTATTCAAGAAGGAGAACTGGAGGTTGCTTTACATCCTAACGAAAGAACAAAGGGAGGCTATATTACAGAAGATTTTTTGCCGGTAAGCAATACAAAGTCACTCTGTTTAATAAAAGAGGAAACTATAGAAATCGAGAAGGGTATTACCTTGATTAGAATCAGTGGACATACACGCTATCATCAATGTGTAAAAATCGAGTCTGAAGGACAAATTGCCTTCTTCCTCGCTGACTTAATACCAACGACTGCGCACATACCATATCCGTATATTACTGGTTACGACCTTACACCATTAGAAACACTTGAAAACAAGAAAAAGATACTTAAACAGGCATTTGAAGAAAACTGGCTACTAATATTTCAACATGATCCAAAGATTAAAATGGGTTACCTAAAAAAACTGAATGAACGTTTTGAAATAGACGAAGTAAAGATATACTAGACTTATAAATATTGCTAACATCTATTATAGAAGGCTCAAAGGAACTAAACACTTGACTATCTAATAATACCGAATTGAAAATTCAATATGAGTATATACTAAAACTCATGAAATTTTATTCATCACTGTCCTGTTCAAAATTAAAATTATTATTTTTTAAAAGATTTCCCAGTATATTCTGTGGTAAGATCCTTTCACAATTTTATTCAGTAAGGAGTAGATATGTTCAACATTTTAAGTATTACAGGAGTCCTTGATAACTATATTGCAAAGCTTTTAATTGCAGCCATTCTTGGCGGCTTCATTGGATGGGAAAGGGAACGACGTGGACGTCCGGCTGGACTACGCACACATATCCTCTTATGCGTTGGGGTAACTCTGATGATGCTGGTTTCAGAACATATTTTTGAAAAATACAAGAACCTTGCAGCCGATTCTATTATAAGGGTTGACCCTGCAAGAATCGCCGCCCAGGTTGTTACAGGTATTGGTTTTCTCGGTGCAGGAACAATTATCAGGTTTGGAACTACTGTAAGAGGTTTAACAACCGCTGCATCTTTATGGGTAGTAGCAGGCATTGGTCTGGCTGTGGGCAGCGGTTACTACATTCCGGCCATTATCACAACAATTCTTACTCTCTTTGCATTACTCCTTGTACCTATTTTTGAGCGTGATATTAAACGAGATAAATATAAAACACTCAAGCTGTGCATTTCAGGCTCAGAACCAGACCTGGAGAATATTACGGAAATATTAAAAAGAAACTCTATGGAATTACAACATTATGAATTTGAGAAAGACCTTGTTAAGAATGAAATTGAATTTAGTATTAATGTCAGATATAAAGATGAGTGCCTGATTACAAAAGTCTCAAATGAATTTGCAAAAACAATTAAAGAAATCAGAAAACTTGGCTGGGACTGATTTTTGATTATCTAACTATCTATCAAATAAACATTTGACAATATTTAACCCATTTGATATATTCCCTCGAAAACTGGATTTGCCAGTAATATCATAGTGTAGTCTTAATGGGAGACTCGGTAATGACAAAGAATCTGGTATCGCCATTTAAAGCACTGATGTTAATGGCATTGTTAGCTTCTACTGTAATATATGGTTGTTCTAAAATTGATATGCCTGATGAGATTATAAGCGCATATCAAAAAGCTATTAAAATCAATCCAGAACTTGCCGAAGCACATTATAATCTCGGAATTGCATATAGCAACCACGTGATGCCAGACGAAGCAATTACAGAACTCAAAAAGGCTATTGAGATTAATAAGAATTATAAGGAAGCCTTGTTCCATCTGGGGATGCTATACAAAGAAAAAGGTCTTCTTGAAGATGCCATTACTAATATAAAATCTGCATTAATTGTTGACCCCTATTATGAGTCGGCGCATAGTAATCTGGGTGACATATACAGTATAACCAGGAATTTTAACGACGCTATCTCTGAATACAAAAAAGCATTGGAGATCAATCCAAAAAATGCTGTCATACAATATAATCTGGGACTTGCATACATTGGAGCGAAAGATACAGACCTTGCAGTACATTCTTTCAAAAAAGCAATTGAAATTAACCCAAACTACACAGATGCACACTTCGGTCTTGGTCAATTATATTTGGTCAAAAAGCTGCTTGACGATGCCCTGAATGAACTCAAGATTGCCACTACTATTAATCCACATCATGCATCTGCATTTCACCACCTGGGCTTGGCACATTATGAAAAAGGCGAAGCCCGTAATGCTATAACTGCCTATAGAAAAGCAATTGAAATAGACTGTACAAACCCCCGTGTACATTACGACCTTGGAGTTGTCTATGCAGACGAAAAATTGTTTGATGACGCTATTGATGAATTTAATACAGTTATAAAACTTGAGCCAAAAAACGCCGAAGCACATTATAGACTTGGTAAGGCACACGCTGACAAACAGATACTTACAAATGCAATCATCTCAGTTCAAAAGGCAGCAGCGGCTCATTATAATATCAAGAATCCATTTTCAGATAAAAGGGCTCTCGACAATGCAATTATATCATTGCAAAAAGCTATTGAGGTGAATCCATATGATCCAGATGTCTACTTCGACCTTGGTAGCGCATATTCACAGAGCAAAATCTTGGATGAAGCTGCTGGCGCGCTAGAAGCGGCTGTTAGAATTGATCCAAATTTTGCAAAGGCACATTATGGATTAAGTATCATTTATGAACGAAAGGGCATGAAAGAAGAAGCTCAGAGAGAGTTTCTGGCATATCAGAAATTAATCGGCGAATATAATAATTAAGGTACAACAAATATACTAAAAGCTTTATTTTGGAATCCAAACAAAAAATTCTTCATATTAATTACAAAAAGAGGGTTTAAACCTTCTTTTTTATTTTATAGACTGACAAATAATTAAAATTCATGCAAGATAAAATATACGCATATCTCAAGTCACAAAAATCCGGCGCCACCAGCGATGAGCTTGTTCAACAGGTATTAAGAATAAAAGGGGCATCGCCGGGTATCTCTGAAAAACTTATAAGAACAGCATTAGCTGGAGATCGCAGATTTATCTCGGATGAGCATTACTACTGGAAGGCTGTTGAGAAGTGCACCACTCCACTTACTGAAGCAAAATTTGTTCTATTAAGTTTTTTAAGTGTTGACACCGTCAAAAGGAAAAAAACAATTATAGAAATAAGCGCGCAAAAATTAACAGGCAACACAATTACTGAACGATTTCATGTCATCATAAACCCTAACTCACTAGTTTTACCTGCAGGTAATATAACAGCAGACCTTCTTCAAGAAATTAAAAAAGGGTTTCCTGAGGATAAAGCCGCACGCACACTTTCATCATTCCTCGAAAACGCTACAATTGTTGGTTATGATATACAATCCTGCGTAAATCAACTTAACTTGACTTTAGACAAATTTGATGAAACTATTGAGAATCCGTTCTTATGCTTGAGGCTTTTGACTGAAAAACGCATCCCGGAACTCCATCCAAAATCGCTGAATAACATAGCTGCCTTTCTAAAAATCTCAGTAACAGATATACAGCGGACAGAAAACGAGGTTAACATAATATCGGAAATATTCCATAGATTCCTTGAATTAATGAACGAAAATGGTATCAACACCATTGAAGAAGCCCTCGAATTCCAGTGTCCGTACATTGACTATGTAGATTTCAGCAGATATACATTTGATAAGTACTTCTTGTGGGCAATTCCACAGGAACCCGGTATTTATAAAATGAAGAATAAACACGGCGAAATAATATATGTGGGTAAAGCAAAAAACCTGAAGGCAAGGATAAATTCTTATTTCTGGAACAACAGAGAACGTTTACAAAAAATTACAGATTTGCTGAATAATATTTATTCAATTGAGTATGAAGAAACGGGGTCTGAACTTACTGCCCTATTAACAGAGTTCAGGTTAATAAAACAATTTCATCCGAGATTAAACCAACAGCTTGAGGTACACGAACGCACAGCGAGATACGGAAATCTTAAAAATTTTATAATAGTACTGCCGTCCCCGCTGGAGAAATGCCTGGAGTTATTTTTTGTTCACGAAACGCATCCCATACAGCAGTACGAAATCGTAAAGGACGCCGTTAATTTCTCCGAGATTGAAAATATTATGGAGCGCACATATTTTGATTCAAATACATCCAATAAACCAATAAGAGAAATTAATAGAAAGCTTATAAGACCTGAAGATGCCGAAGAAAGTATACACATTGACATCCTTTCTGAGACTGAAATGGGCGAAATAGACCTTGTTTTGAGCTGGGTGGACAGAAACAAAGATTATATAAACTATATCAATGTAGATACATCTGGTACTAAAGAAGATTGTTTGAAGCTCTTAAAAGATTATATAAAAGATAAGGCAACTCTCAAAAGAAAGCATTTCCGACCTATATAAAAATCATTTCAACTCAAATTCTACTGTAGTTTGTGCCCCCGCCTTGACTTCTACTTGTTTGTCCACTGCCTTCAGTCTTTCATTCCATAATTTTACTATATATTTTCCTTCTTGTAAGCCATGAATGGAAAAACGCCCTTCATTATCCAACCGTGCATAGTAAGGATTTTGAAGAATCAGAATATAAGCCAGCATATCAACATGCACATTACAGCGGAGAGAGGCTATCCCCAATTTATTAAACGTGTACGACCTTACCTCGCCCTTAAGCCATGTACCCAGATTCACATTATCCGCCACTGCATCAGGGGAATAGATGTTGTGCAATACCAGGTCGCTATTAAGAAAATCAACGGTAGTCCCCCTTGTCAGTGGTAATACATGAGGTATAAATGCCATATTTTTCTGATCCATGACTGCGTGTTCCTTCGGTGGTTCAAATGTCCCCTGTACATTTTCAATGTAAACAATGCTATCCCTCAGATACTTTGCCTTCTTTGCCTTGACTGTGCCGCCAATAATGCCCAGTTCCCCTTCACCGGCAAGGGTGCTGTAAGTAAAATTAAAAACTACCATAATCGCAAAAACAAGTAATATTAATGTGTTTTTAAATATCCGTCTGTTGTGAATAAACATTTTTAATAAAATCACCCTTTCATAAAATATTTAAATGGTCATCAAATATTCAATACAAATAAAATATCAAAAAATTTGTCTGCGTCTATAAAAAGACTAAATATTATAAATGAAATTATACCTTCACATGGCAGGATGGATCAAACAACATAACCCTATCATCTTTTGTTATAAACGCACGTTTTACCATAGAGACATGGCATGTCTCTACATTATATACATAATGTTATGTGAATCCTTCGTCTATTATTATGAACCTTTTGCTTCATTGTCATGCTGAATGTAATAAAACATCTCATTATTGATCATTTGAAATTCCTAAATATGAATATTAATCAGACACATCCAAATCCCGACAAACCCTAAAGTCTTTTGAATACAATAACTTTTATCTAATATTTTTCAATCCTGGGAGTCAACTCTTTATAATCTTTTGTTAAACACCTCCAGAAAGAAAAGCAGGAAATAACCCACCAGCAGTATAAGCCAGCCAAAGGCAATAATAAATTCAAGGGTAGTCGAAAATGACATGGAAAAATTCTCGGAAATCATGCTGTAAATATCTTCAAGGCCATCGAGTGTCTTGTTAATATTCGTCCTCCACGCCTCCAGGTGCAGTTTTTTGGTCATCAGATCATACAAGCGGGCAGAGTACCAGTCTCCAATGAGTTTAATATTGCGTTCCGTCGCCTCAAACTCCATTATAGATTCGGTACGTATCTGGATAATTTCACGCAACGAGTGCCTGACTTCTCTGGAACTCAACAAAGGTAGCTTCCTGGCAGTCGTCCGCTGTAATAGCTGTGCTGCCTTTTCAAGACGATTCTCAAGCTCGTTTTCCAGCACCCTCAATTTCAGCAGTTGCAGGTTGGCAATCTCAAAAAGCTCAATATTACTGGCAAAATCACCGCGAGGATCAAATACAAACGCCCCGTCCCAATCCACTATCGTTATATCATCTTTCGAATATTTCAAATTGAATTTGATGGTTGTATTAATCTCCTCCTCATCAAGGGGTATACGCTCCGTTTTCAAAAGCCCTGCAATACTGTCCTTATGACCCAAAATAACTTCCTCTGGATCTCCCTTATAATCCGACACACAATACACGCTGTACTCTTCATCAAAGCTAGGGTTACAACGATACTCCCATAAAATAGTTCTGCATTCAACGATAAGTGCGCGTTTTAAATCAAAGACGCGCTCGTCTAAAATATCGTCCATTTCTACAGATGCTTCTATAATAACAACTCCGGGCGGGCAAAATTTTACCAGGAAATCAACAGCCTTTCCTTCAATGTTTCTCTTTTCAGTCTTGACCACCATCTGCTTCGGAATGACGCCTGGATACGAAGGCGAACTCTTAATTTTTTTGATATCTACAATCTCTGCTGTATCTGGACTTAGTTTAGTAATTCCAACAAGGAATGAAACCAGTGTGCCTCTGACTATTGAATTAGCATCCATAAACCAACCCTCGATTAGCAGGTATCAGGTGTAAAGACTTATTTACTTGTAATTGAAAATTTTAAAATGGAATTGGGAGACTTATGCCAGCACGGTTATTTTGCTGCATCGCACTAATTTCCATTGATTAACGGCGCAAACAGGCAGGCTTCAACTGTAGTAACATGTATTTACCCGCCTACGCAGACACGAAACTAAAATAGCGAATACTTACCTTCCAGAATTCCTGTCCATAATTGGGGAATCTGACACAAATGCTTTTTTATAATTTCTTTGCACTTCTCATCTAACGTCTTTTTTGAAAGGGTTGAGTGAATTTTGACGTGTACAAATCCGGGTTCTGTAATCGGTGTTCCAATCCGGCTCACAAGATAGCACTCGGCCCCCGAGATATCAGGGTCTTTTGTAAGTTCTGCAGATATATTGTTTGCCGTAAGATTATATAATTTACCTGTATGAGTAATAGGATTTTTACCAGCCGTTGCCTCAAGGGTCATAGGCCTGTATGGTGTAATCAGTCCATTTGCTCTGTTTCCTCTGCCTACCTGACCATCGTCTCCGCACTCGGCGCTTGTGCCAGTTACGGTCAGATAAAGAATATCCTTTTCATAATTATCTGCTGCATTAATAACAATTTTAACTTTATGGTGTGATTGTTTCTTTATAAACTGCTGCACATAAGCAACCAATTCTTCTTTTATCCTGAAATATTCATCCTTTGATGTAACGAATCTTGAAACAAACGCAATCGCAATTGTAAGATTTATCCGTTCATTTATCCGTGTTCCCATGATTTTGATGTCTTCGCCAATCATGGGATATTTTTGTTTTACTTTAGGAGAATTCAGAAATTTTTCAGTCAGATAAACCATGGATTCTGTCTCAGTCAATGGCGCAAAACCAACACCAATTGATGTATCATTTGCTAGTGGAATGGCACTGTCAAATGTCGCCCGCAGATCAAGGCTGCCCGTCCTGATTTTTGTTTCAACAACCACGTTTTTTTCGGGTTCGAGAAATCTTAACCTTTCATTCATCCATTTGTGTGTCGTTTCTCTGGCTATTTCCTCGACAGGTATTTTTTCATTTCCCACAGACTCAACCGCACGTCCCACAACAATCAGATGCAACGGCGTTGTCACTTTCCCTCCGCCGAAGCTGACCTCAGAACATCCACCTACAAGTAAACACTTATCAATATTGTGGTGCAGAACCCTGTTAAATTTTTTGAGGTAATATCTTGAAAAGGCAATGCTCAACTCTTCTGCGGCACGATCACAAAGTGTATCCGGGTGGCCCAATCCCTTGCATTCGACAATTTCTACTGTGGAATCCTGAACTGGCACATCTTTAGTCTTTTCAATAACTATTTCCATAAGCGTCTATTTCATTTATTTCATTACAAAGTGGCAAGCCGGAAGTTTGTAATATCCACAATTTTCAAGAAGAATCTCAAGGAAGTACAAATTCATGCTCAGGATGTTTGACGCATAAAACCGGACATGGCGCCTTTCTAACTACCTTTTCAGCAGTGCTACCAATTAACATGCGGGAAACCCCTGTTCTGCCATGGGTAGCAATGGTAATTAAATCAATGTCATACTTCCTTGCAGCCTTGATTATTTCTACAAAAGGCTCGCCTTTTACAATAATGTTTTCCACCTTCAACTTTTCCAGAAATCTCTTCGGTATCAGATGGCTGATATTCTTTTTAGCCTCATGTCCCATCTCATCATATATCCTGGATAGCGGGGTGTTTAAAGTGCCCAGTCCGGCAGGAACGTTTATCTTTGGAATCACGTGAAGGATATAAAGTTTTGCACTGCGTTCCATGGAAAAATCAAGGGCATACTTCAGGGCATGTTTTGAACATGCAGAAAAATCTGTCGGAAACAAAATCCTTTCAATCTTTATCATTAAATTAACTCCAGAAATAAATTTATGTTTCTATTATGTCACGCCGCCATTCGACGCGCATGAATTTCGCATTCTCGTGTTTTTTATATTCAACCTCTCCGCTGTAAGCCTTCTTTAGAATAGACCCTATACGCTGCGCCAGTTTTGCTGTTGTAGTAAGGATTTCTATTTCATTACCTTTCTCATTAATCTTCATAATCCTTTTTAAGGGATTATATTTTTTTGAATGTTCATCCTCGTTACGAATAAGATTCATTATCTCCTGTTTGTGTTGTTTCAGAAAACTACCTTTTAAAGTAACAACTCCGCTTGGCACATTCTCCTTTGTTTTCTTACATGCAGGACATATTACCCAGTTAATATCTTTTAACTTGCTTTTTTCTTCATAAAGTTTTTTATCGAGAAACCACTTCTTATTATGATAAACCGCTTTGCAGTTATTACAAATAGAGAGCGCTACCAGCCCTTTCCCTTTTGGCGGTAAATAGGGGTCATTCTCAGCATAAACTTTGTTCCTTGCATGCTTTTCAACCTCTCTTGGTACTTTCATTTTTTATTAACATCTCCTTTCATTACGTCATTAATCATAATAAAACAAAACTCAATGTAATTATGTTTAAAATTTATACTCAATATAGCGTAACCAGGACATAAGTGCCCGGCGTTAGCTTTTCATGCATGCCTTATGTTCAAGTTATCAAAATCCCGCAGATACTGCCTGCCGACACTGACCTTAATAGTTTAAAGAATCGTAAATCTGTTTTAACTTATCTTCACAGGAATTTTTTTTACCTGAGATTTTTCAATCTTTGGCAGGCTGATTTCAAGAATTCCATTCTTATACTCTGCCTTTATTTGGTCCGTCTTCACTGAAACAGGTAATGTAACCGCTCTTGAAAAAACCCCGTATTTCCTCTCGACAAAATGATAGTTTTTATTCTTCTCCTCTTTTTCAGACTTTTTCTCACCCTTAATTGTCAAGGTATTCCCCGTAATCGAAATATCAATATCCTTTGACTCGACTCCGGGCACTTCCGCCTTTATAATAAGGTTTTCAGTCGTCTCTGAAATATCCATAGGTGGTAACCAATTCGCTCTAGATGAACCTCCCTTTTCAAAGAAGTTGTCAAGTAGTTTGTTCATCTCATCCTTGAATATAGAAAAACTTGGAAATTTCATTATTTCTGACGGCATATACATTACCTCCCATAAAAAAAGAAATAATATAACTTTACATTTTATTGATACACACGATAATCAATTTCTGGAAATATATTATCCTTACTTTCAATATCGGTAAGCCAGTTTGCATCAATTGTATTTGAACAAATATCATCACACAATCTGGTAAAACGGGACAAGTGTTCTTTTGTCCTCTTTATTGCATATTCAACCATTGTACCCGTTCTCATAATAAATGCCCAATCGCTGCTCTGTGCCAGTAACAGTTCGCGTGATGCCTGATTGAGCGCTCTGTTTTGTAAAGGATTTACATTTGTATATGAGTATGTCCTCGCCAGCTCAACCATGCGTTCTGCCGCTTTATGAAGATGTCTGTATATCCAATCGTTGCTCTCATTCAGCCAGTATTCACAATACCCTTTATATCCCCAACTCGAAAGAGACGGCTTGCAAACCTGATTAACCGGATATAATTCTAGATATTCCATGGGGGTAATCGGCGATATTGTTTTCTGGTCGTAAGCAATCTTTCGAAACAGGTAATTAATCCAATCAGGACCTTCAAACCACCAGTGACCGAACAGCTCTGCATCGTAAGGTGCAATAATAATGGGGTTCCTGTCCATTACAGAGGCAAGATATTCAATCTGTTTCTCTCTGTTAAACATAAAATTCCCGGCATGTTCAGCCGCCTTATCCAGCGCCATTTCATGAGAATAAGGCTCTTTTTGGTCTGTTTTACCCGTAATCCGATAATATTTTATACCTATATTTGACCTCTTACCGTCTCCGTGGAGGTATGGTCTTATGTAATCATAATCAAGGTCGTAGCCTACATCTCTGTAAAATTCACGATAAAAGAAATCGCCGGGATACCCTTCTTTTGAACTCCATACCTGTCTAGAGGATTCAACATCCCTTCCAAAAGCTGCCACACCAGAAGGGCAGTAAATAGGGGCATAAATACCATATTTTGGTCTTGGAGTTGCGAATAGAATTCCGTGCGTTTCAGTGATAAAGAAACGTATACCTGCATCCTTTAAAATCCAGTCTATGCCTTGTTCATAACCGCATTCTGGTAACCATATACCGTTTGGTCTTTTGCCAAAATGCTTCTGGTAATGATTTACGGCAACGTGAATCTGCGCACGGATGGCATTTAAATTATTATTCATGAGGGGTAAAAACCCATGCGTGGCGCCGCAGGTTATCACTTCAACTTTTCCTGCATCCTGAAATTTTTTAAAAGCCTGAACAATATTTCGTTGATATTTTTCCGCAAACACGTACCGCGCATTTGTAAAATTTGCATTGTACCTCCGGGCAAGGCTATTAAATTCTTTCTGATGTTTTGTCCTCTCTATTTCCTTCCCCGTGAGTTGTATCCGCTTTTCGATATATCTAATATAACGAGTTTGCAAAAGCTCATCAGCGAGCATTGAAATAAGAGGCGGTGATAATGACATGGTTATTCGGAAATCAATCCCCTCTTCAATCAACCTGTCAAAAACATTTATAAGCGGTATGTAAGTTTCTGTTATCGCCTCAAAAAGCCAGTCTTCTTCAAGAAACTCCTCATATTCAGGGTGACGTACAAAAGGCAGGTGTGCATGAAGGACTAAAGCCAGAAACCCTTTTCCCATAAATTATTTTTTTATAATCGTTGAACAATTGAATGACTCAGTAGAGGATACACCGAGTTTGTGTGTCTCTAACCAGTTTTTATGTGCACTCTCGAATATAGATTCACTGACACCGCTACCAGCAGGGATATATACTTTCTCATAAAGTTCTTTTACACTCATCCATTCTTCATCAATTATCTCTGAAACTCCCACACGCGGTGTCTTTACAACATTCGACCTGACAATAACGAAAAAAGTCCCGTAAGATGTAAGGAAACCCATATCCACACAAAAAGACCTATCGGATTCACCTACTTTAATATACCAGTTTCTCGCCCCGCCTCTAATTTCTATATCAAAATATTTGTGCGCATTATTTCCGTTAAAAATAATATCTGTTACATCATACACCCTTAAGACTACCTTCGCACTATAAGCCATTGAACCCATAGCGCTGCGTACATCATCAACAAACTTTCCTTGTAACTCCCAATAAACAAATAACCATTCAGGATCCCGCACCATTAAAACAATTCGATTATCTCCATAATTACCTGGAATTTCCTGAATTTCTCCTGAAAATACATCTTCTCTCCTTTCAACTTTTTGTTGAGGTTCTTCTTGTTTTACTAATGACGCTTCAGGAATACTTGCCCATTCATCTTCACCGGTAACACCCCACTCCTGTTCAGGTTCTTCCTCGCGCTCGCCATAAGAAACATCTGCCAGTTTAAAAAATCTATTCCAAAACAGACCGAACCAACCTTTAATCTTCCCCAAGAGCATCTCAAACAACGCCTTAATAATTTCAAAGAGTAAGAGGAAAATTTCCTTAATAATAGCTTTATCTATAGCCATATAATTCGAAAATACCCAATTATTTAAGCAATTGACAAATACAAATACAGATTTAAAAAATTATAATTGAATAACAACATGCGGTCAACAAAATTGTAATAACACAAAAGCCAAAAAACCGCTCTAATACCTAAACTCTACATTTGGCTTGACAAAATATTGTTGTTAGGTAATAATCCCACTGGAATCTTTAATTGTATAGTAATGAGTTTATTACAACACATAATATTATTAACATCTCAAAATACCTTGTGACTCTGAATTTAAATCCTTTTGAACCCGTAATTAAGTAATTAGCAAAAATTATTATTTCCCATTTCAAAAATCCTAATATAACAAATAAAGGGTACCATCTATGATAAAACAGATACTTGTACCTACTGACGGTTCAGAGAATAGCCTTACGGCAACCGATTACGCTATCAGTATAGCAAAAGTATTTAATGCCAACATTAGAGGACTTTTTGTTAAAGATAGTAAAATATTGACCGGCCCGTTAATTCATGACATTGGAACAAGCATCGGCGGCATGGTTCCTTACGGGACATTTCATCAAACAATCAGGACAATGATGGAATCACAGGGTGATACCGCGCTAAATCAGGTAGAAGAAAAATGTAAAGAGAAAGGCATTGCATTCGGCAGGGAAATACGGGAAGGGCTCGTAAGCACTGAAATTGTAAAGTCAGCCGAAAACTGCGATCTCGTTTCAATGGGTAAGATGGGAATTCATGCTGAGTGGCGAGACGTTTTTCTGGGTACTACCGTTGAATATGTTGTGCGCCAGACACACAAACCTGTGCTCATTACACCATCACAATTCAAACCATTCAAAAAGATGCTTATCGCCTACGACGGAAGTTCTTTTTCAGACAAGGCTTTGCAAAGCGGTGCAGAAATAGCAAAAGCTATGAATCTCTTGGTTACTGTGGTTTGCGTAGCAGATAAGGAAGGCGAAGCCATGAATATCTTATCAAAGGCAAAGACTTTCCTTGAAGGTTATAAACTTACAGTTGAAACCATTTCAAAAGGTGGGTACGACCATGCCGGCGGCATCCTGAACGTCTGCAACGATGAGGACAGGAATTTTGATTTGCTTGTCATGGGCGCTTATGGACACTCAAGAATTCAGGAGATGATATTGGGAAGCACTACTGTAAGGGTAATGCGGGAAACAAACTGTCCGATATTATTGTGCAGGTAATCTGTAAACAAAATGCACACATACCTTAATATTTTCTTTCCTTCGGCTCAAACGAACTGATATTTACCGGTTTATAGTCTAACCTCGCACCTTCAGGCGCAAAATAAACTAATGTATGTTTTAACCATCCTGTATCGTCCCGCTTTGGAAAATCTGTACGGAAATGCGAGCCGCGGCTCTCCTCACGTGCCAACGCACCAGCTACGATAGCCTCTGCCACATCAAGACTACCTTTGAGTTCCAGCGTCCATCCAAGACTCAGATTCGCCCTTTTTCCAGTATAATTCAATTTAATCCGCTTATATTTATTTTGCAATGCCTTCACTTCATTCAGTGCTTCTTTCAGGGCTGAAGCCTCACGGAATATGCCTACTTTGCTGTCCATAACCTTATTTAAAGATGCCTTTATGATGACATACGTTTCGTTTCCGTCAGATTTATATAATGCCTCAATCCTATGCTCGGCACGTTTCAGGGCATCGTTTAGGACATTCTCTCCCCTTTTACCTCCAAGACACTGTATATATTTTGCGGCGTTACTGCCAGCAATGGCGCCAAAAACGATGGTATCCAGCAGTGAATTCCCACCGAGACGATTAGCCCCATGCACGCTCACACACGCCGCCTCCCCCGCCGCATAAAATCCCTTTACAATCGTTTCACATTCAACATTACAGTCAATGCCACCCATCGTATAATGCTGACCCGGCTGGATAGGGATAAGGTCTGTAGCTGGGTCTATTCCTGCAAACTCCATGCAAATATCACGAATGCCCGGCAACCTCTGATTTATTTTCTCCTCACCAAGATGCCTCAAATCCAGATGTACATAATTATTATCAAACCCGCCGCCGGACATAATCTCACGTATAATATTCCGCGAAAGAATATCCCTTGGTGCTATTTCCATGTCCTTTTTAGAATCGTCGTATTTAGCCAGAAATCGCTCGCCTTTATTATTTAACAGTAAACCCCCTTCGCCCCTGCATCCTTCCGTAATTAAGATATTCTTGCCAACAAGTGTAGTTGGATGAAACTGGATAAACTCAATGTCCTTGAGCGGTACACCCGCCCAGTATGGCACTGCCATGCCCATGCCTGTATTTATAAGGGCGTTTGTACTCTTTTCATAAATACGTCCAGCGCCGCCTGTGGCAAAAATTACTGCGCCTGCCTGAAACGCTTCCAACCGCCCGCTTACAATGTCTAATGCA
>MHYY01000116.1 GCA_001830285.1 Planctomycetes bacterium RIFCSPLOWO2_12_38_17
TCACTCCATTGAGGAGCGCGAAACGAACTCCAATTTTGGATTTAATCTGCCGTGGTGGGACCGCTTGCTGGGCACTTATCGGAATCAGCCGCGGATGGGACATGAGAGTATGACCATTGGTCTTGAGGATTTCCGGGACAAAAAACACTGTGTAATGCTGCCGGGTATGCTGTCAATCCCCTTTATCGGCAGGGTTGCTGGCTACACGATCAGTAGTCGCAAGTGGAGGAGTCCCGATGAAAACCGCTAATGTTTTCCGAAGGGAAAAGTTGTAGGTTGGATGAAGCCTGTCCTGAGCTAGTCGAATGGACGGAGCGCACCCAACAAATCTGGCTTCAACCTCAAACCTTTCCGACATTTTTCCCAAAATCTCCAGAAACGCAAGGTAGCAAAATTGCCTTTACTGCCAATAAATTAATCACTAATCGAGGTGTGACCCGATTCTAAGCCGGATGTTGGATAAAAGGATGTGTAATGACATAATATTAATCTTCTCTTCAAAAAGAATTTATGTAAAGAGTGTTTTTTAAGGTCTCCTTTACATCCAGAGCAATTTAAATTGCTATCTGTTTTCTCCTCGGAAATAAAAACCAACAATGGCTCCAACTACTCCGCTGAGTACACCTGCCGTAGTAGTTAAAACCTTTATCACATCATCAATTGGATGTTTGCAAATTAACCAGCCAAATATGATTATTAAACCTAAAATACCCAGAAAGCCTCCCAAAGCACCATAAGCTATGTACTTTCGCGTTTCTTCACGCGTTAGCTCAACACCAGGCATTCCAGCAACCTCGATTATAGGTGGTTTAGCCGAAGATGTTAAATCACGTACCATTCTTACACTCTCTTCAATAGATTTTGGATTCATGTCAGTTTTACCTCTATATCCCTTTATACGCCAGTTCTTGATTCACCCGAAGTAGGGTGAATAGTAGGACGAGTTACATTTTCACTAGCTTCCACCCTAAATGCAGAAGTTTTATCTTGATGGATGTTAATACCATAAAAATATTCTATCCCATCAACTTCCGTCAAATGTGTTTCTTTGATGAGAGCAACCCGTTTGGTTTTCCAAATGTCTTCAAGCACATTGAGAGCTTTCGCAAATACATCTTGCTCATTCAATCCCTGTTTTTTCATATCTTCAATAAAACTTTCCGCCTTACCTGTAAGCTTCAAATGTATAACCTTGGCCAATTTCTCTTTCCTCCTAAATAATCAAGTTGAAATTATTTATTATATCCTAACATTATTGTTTAACTTTATGTTTTGTGTTTTGGAACCATCATTTCCCAACTAAATACTCGTAGCGACAGCCAGGGCATTTATTTCCTTTTGTTCCGTGGCTGCTACACCACCACGCCCCACACTTAGGACAACGGACAAAAATACGCCCGCTCTTTTCTGTTGCCGTGCATCCAGATGCAGCACATTTGATAACTGCCATAGTTTTACCTCCTTCGGTTGTCTAAGTATCTTAACAGAATATGGAATATTTAGGGACACATCCCTTTTTTGGGTCTACCTTTACACCTGAAGTTTAACTTGTAACCTAATTTTTTAGAAAGCATCTCTAAAAATCCTCTATCCCCAAGCGACTTGTCTAATCTTGTCTGCTTTCTGATAACACCTAAATCTACTTTATCCTCATCTACTGCAATAAAGTTCCTGTAGTTTGAGATCTCTCCTTTATCAAATAATGGCTCCCCAAGAAGAACATTGCTCTTCCCTAAAATATGGATTCTGGCACTGGAGTATGAATAGTCTTCTGAATTCTTAACTATCCTTGCCCTTACAGGGTTCTTTTCTATGTACCTGCTTACTGCCCACAAATATCTCTCTGTATCAATTACGGCAGAATGATGCTTGCATTTCCAAAGGTGTCCTATTCTTTTATTCTTCCTGTTAAAATATTGTGTATAACAAAGTGTAATCCCCTGCATCATCTTGAATAGACTATCTTCACCTAAAGGCTTTGCTAACAGGTGTACGTTGTTTGACATAAGCAATAAGCAAGTATAAATACGGTTTTCTCTGTAGAATATCTTTCGAGAAGGGACAATCATTTCTTGAAATCTTCCTTATCTTCAAAAACTTTTACCCTGTTTTCACCGCTGTACTATGTGGTGGGGATATTCTTTTGCTACTATCCTTGCTATTCGTGGCATGATTCATTATCTATATAATTTTCATCCCTTTTGTCAAGTAAAATAGGATGTGTCCCTCCCTATCAAGAGATTTTTTGCTTGACAAGAGCCTTCTAATGGGTGACTCCTTTCTATAAGCCCATAAAACAAGCTCATTGTATGTAAAAAAACTTTTAAATATTGTAATTGTACTGCTGACCCACTCCTAAATCTTCCCTTGACTTAATTTTACCTAAGGCTTCTTTTGCTTCCTCTCGGATACGTTCATCTACATCTTTCAGTGCAAGCATAAGTGGCTCTTCTGCACGACTATCTCCTATCTCGCCTAAAGCGCCCGCTGCTGCTTGTCGGACAAAACCGCTTTCGCCTTTTAGCAGAACAATGAGGGGTTCTACTGCACGATCATCTCTTATCTCGCCTAAAGCCGTTGCTGCGAACATTCGGACAATACAATTTTCATCTTTCAATGCTGTAACAAGTGGCTCTAATGCTTGTCTATCTTTTATCTCGCCTAAGGCCATCGCTGCATTAATTCGTACGAAATCATCAACATCCTTCAGTGCTGCAACAAGTGGCTCTAATGCGCGTCTGTCTACTAAAAAGCTCAAAGCTAATGCCGCTCCTTCTCTAACACAACTATCGGCATCCTTCAGCGCTGCAATTAGTGTATCTAATGCGCGGATATCTCCAATTCTACCTAAAGCACTAGCTGCTACGTATCGGACACGGCTGGGGCTGTTCGCATCTTTCAGCGCAGCAATAAGCGGCTCTACTGCTGGTTTACCTAACTTACACAAGGCTAATTCTGCTTTCCCAACAACATTTTCATCCTTTTCATCCTTTAGTAGAGCAATAAGTGGCTGTACTGCACGACTGTCTCCTATCTCGCCTAAGGCCTTTGCTGCTTCCTCTCGCCTATTCCTATTAATCTTATCTTTTAGTGTAGCAATAAGTGGCCTTACAGCAGATTTGCCCAACTTTACACACCCATTCCAATCGTTATTAGTGATAAGGTATCTAATTTCTTTTGTAAAATACACCCTTCCAGCCACGAACTCGCCGAGTTGAGTTGCAATATCCCATATTTTTGCCATCAGTAGCCCTGGATATGGCACCCATGCTTCAAAAATATGCCATAAAGAATACCATGTATTTTTGACGAGTTTGCGAGTTGTTTTATAAAAGCGTATACCAAATAGTAACAAGATCGTAACAAAGGCTATTGTACCTATCGAGGCCACAAGCGGACCGCCAACTGTATAATCTCCGAGTGTATAACCTCCAAGAATAAGCACCGATCCTGTAATGTACAGAATACCGATTGCTATCCCAACTTCAAGTGAGCAAATGAGAACTACTAAAATGTAGCATCCAAGAATCTCCGCCAATGCGATTATACCAAGAGGTATTTCAAGAAAAAGCGAAAGAGTTT
The DNA here is from genome assembly GCA_001830285.1 of Planctomycetes bacterium RIFCSPLOWO2_12_38_17. Classification (GTDB taxonomy): domain Bacteria; phylum Planctomycetota; class Brocadiia; order Brocadiales; family Brocadiaceae; genus PLOWO2-12-38-17. Next base: position 3,583 of record MHYY01000116.1, read on the forward strand.
TCGAAGCGGCAAATGGGAAAAAGACATAAATTATTGCCAGAATTGTGGTTACGATCGAGACCCGAGGATCGTGCTCGTACCATGTATAGTCCCCAACCCAAAGAGCAAAAACTGCATGAGTTAGTACTAGCAAGATGATTGCGACGATACAGAAAACAATAGCTCTGCGTTTCATGTCTAATGATCGGAGTACATAAAAAAGAAAAATAAAGAAGGGTCACCCATTAGTGATTTAATTTTTTCTAATCGTTTATTCATTTCATCTTCTCCAGACATCTTTGATTTCATACATGCTTATGGAAGAATAACAAAGACCAAACAAATTACCGATCCCCATTTTCATGAGGACAAGTTTCCTGATTATTATTAAAAATATCCCTTCGCTCATTTCCTCGTGATAAGACTTGTCCTCGTGCAAACGGGGATGCGATAGTAAGCCCCTTCAAATGCTATCTTTCTTTTAAAGATTTTTAAGAGATATTAAAATTTCTCCCGCATCTATACATCTACAGATGGGACATTTTTCTTTTGAAATAATAGACTCACGCTCTTTAAGTGGCATAAATGCCGCCTTAAAAGAACGAGACGTTATTTGCCAATTGCCTCCATATTCTTTTAGATTCCCGCAAGAACAATATACTACTGGCTCAAGCATGGGCGTTCACCTCAAAATTTAGGAACATTGAAAGGGGTCAAAACCTTGATTAGTGATTAATTTTTTCTAATCGTTTATTCATTTCATCTTCTTTAGATATCTTTGTTTTCAGTAAGTATCTTCTCAATCTGTTTCCTCACACAAAGCCACCAAGACACAAAGATTTATGGTATATCCCCATTAATTATTCTTGATATTCCATCCTTCATAAAGGCTTCCCCAAAATTCAGCAAATATCCGAGCTTATGCCCTGTCAAACGCAAGTAAGTTAGAACCTGTTTCTTGTGAGCTTTATTAACGGATTCCACGGATTTCAACTCGATTATCACCTTGTTCTCAACGAGAATATCAACTCGAAATCCTTCATCAAATTTTATTCCATGATATTCTATCGGTATGGATACCTGACGGTCGACTGATAATCCACGTTTCTTAAGCTCGTAAGCAAGGATGACTTCATAAACACTTTCAAGCAATCCTGGTCCAAGTTCCCTATGCACTGCAACTGCAGCATCAACTATAATTTTCCCAATATCATTTTCATTCATCATTCTTTGCGGCTTCGTGTCTCTGTGTGATTACTTCTCCCCGATCTGAGTCGAGGACAAGTCTTATTCGTAAAATAATAAATATTGATATTTTCTTGTGTACTATTATAATAATTTCTAAATTATCTTTCACTTTAAATTTAATATTTAAGATGCGCCCCTGGCCCCTCCGTTACTCTTTTAGACCCTCTGTTTTGCCAACGGAAGCAAGAGGAAAGAGGCTAGAGGCATGATGCACGATGTAAGGGCGTATTGCTATACTCCCTTTATTTGCAAGGGGGGAATCCGCATAGTTTTTCTGTCTGTCTTCTAACATGTTCTGCGTTCTCGGCGTTCTCTGCGGTGAGCAAATCCGTGTAACCTGCGAAATCTCTGGTTTTAAATGAAGATATCAGTAATCATTCCCACACTAAATGAAGAAATCCATATTGAGAAAACGCTCCAGAGTGTTATTAAGCAGGAGGGTGATTACGAATTGTATATTGTGGATGGCGGAAGTACCGATAATACGGTTGCCATTGCAAGTAAGTATGTCCATGTGATAAACAGCGAACGTGGACGGGCGATTCAGATGAATACGGGTGCACAAGTGTGTAATGGAGATATCTTGTTGTTTTTGCATGCTGATACACTCCTGCCGATTAATGCCTTTCGTGAGATAAGAAAAAGGATGCAGGATGATACGGTGGCAGGAGGCTCATTTTATATTGCATTTGACGCAGATAATTTTATACTAAGAGGCATCTCTTTTATAACAAGATTTAACTTCCGTCTTTTCCATTTTGGCGACCAGGGTATTTTTGTGCGAAGGGATGTTTTTCAAAAACTTCACGGATACAAAGAAATGCCAATAATGGAAGACTACGATTTTTATAAAAAGTTAGGTAAAAAGGGGAAGGTTATTCTGATAAGGATGCCCGTGATTTCTTCCGCAAGACGGTTCATCAAAAAAGGCGTGATAAGACAATTGCTGATTAATAAATTTGTAGTTTTGGCATACTGGGCTGGTGTGGATATTCAAATAATTAAACGTTTTTATGATGATGTAAGATAGAAATTGGAAGTTGTCTGTTGGTTTTATATTGTCTCCTGTAGAAATTTTCTTTTGTAAAATATTGAAGTGGAAAACGCGTTGATTCTCTTCTTAAAATATCCTGAGCCTGGAAAGGTAAAGACACGCATTGCAAAGGATATAGGCAACAAGAGTGCATGTGCAATTTACAGGCAAATGGCAGAAGGAATTATCAGAAACATTGTAATAAAAAATCAAAACTTTTATGATGTTCACGTTTTTTTTACACCTAAAAATAAGGAAGATAAAATAAGAGATTGGTTAAATATTGATGTATTCTATAGACTACAAGAAGGCAAGACTTTGGGTGAAAGGATGTTTAACGCGCTTAAGCAACTTTTTCAACTGGAAGATTATAAAAGAGGCATCATCGTAGGCACTGATTGTCCTATGATAGACGTTCCATTGATTGAGAATGCCTTTGGAATATTAGAAAAAAAGGAAATTGTAATCGGACCATCCAGAGACGGTGGTTATTATTTATTAGGAATGTCGAACCCTGATTCTAAATATTTTCAATGGATGTCCATGTATGATTTGTTTATGGATATCGCGTGGAGCACCGATAAGGTATTTGATCAGACAATGGAAAAAATCAGAAAAAATAATATATCGTATCATATTTTACAAACTCTATTTGATATAGATACAAAAGAGGACTTGTTTATGTATTTCGGGAGGGTTAACAATTAATTATGCCAGCAGTTTATTTAAAAAGACTAGACACATTGTGGTTTCAAGTAGCAGGCACGCATTGTAATTTACAATGTAGTCATTGTTTTATATCTTGTGGGCCAAAAAATAATAATCATTGCCTGCTTAAAGAAGATGTGATTCAGCATTATTTAAAGGAAGCATCTGCATATGGTGTAAAGGAATTTTATTTTACTGGCGGTGAGCCATTTCTGCACCCTGATATTCTGAATATTCTAAAAGAATCTCTGAGTTATGGTATAGTCACAGTTCTTACAAATGGCACATTGATAACATCCAAAGTTGCACAATTACTTGCACAAATATCAAATATTTCAAAAAACAAATTAGAATTCAGGGTAAGTCTCGAAAGTTACCTAGAAGAAGAAAATGACCGTATAAGAGGCAAAAACTCATTTAAGAATGCAATTAGGGGCATTCAGGCTTTAGTAGATGCCGGTTTCTATCCCATTATTACGTATACAGACCAGTATAAATATAAAAGTTTCACGAACAAAATGGAGAAAGGATTTAAATCATTAACAGGCGCTCTTAATATCCCACAATTAAGAGTTAAGAAATTACCATTGATTCTTCTGGGACGATGCGCAGAATTAATAAGACCATATTATGAAAATGAACGGATAACAGATAAGTGTTTTGACAACTATTCAATGGATAACCTCCAGTGTAGTACAAGCCGTATGATCACCAGTAAAGGGGTATTTGTTTGTCCGTTACTTATTAACGATTCCAATGCATGGATGGGGTGGACTTTAAAAGAAGCATTTAGACCATATGCAATGGAATCACCGGTTTGCTACACGTGCAGAATGTCGGGATTAACTTGTAAAAACGATAGTGAGCAAAAAATAGTTCCAAATAATATCGTGAGAAAATCAGTACACGAGTTTTATGCTACCGCTGCTAACAAACCGCAAAAGGAACTATGTTGTCCAACAGGCTATAATAATGTTGATTTGTCACACATTCCACAACAAGTATTGGATATTTCTTATGGATGTGGCAGTCCAGTTACAATGGCTAATATTAAACCTGGAGAAAATATATTGGATTTGGGGTCGGGTGGAGGGGTGGACTGTTTTATTGCATCAAAATGGGTCGGTGAAAAAGGGTATGTTATTGGTATAGACATGACAGACGAAATGTTGAATAAAGCTAACACGTCAAGAAAAACTGTAGCAAGGAATCTGGGTTTTGATAACGTACGATTTATGAAAGGTTTTCTGGAAGAAATACCTCTGGCAGATGAAAAAATCGATCTGGTAACATCCAATTGTGTTATTAATCTGTCTCTTCAAAAAGAAAAGGTTCTTCGAGAAATTTTCAGGGTATTAAAAACAGGCGGGAGATTTGTTATTTCCGACATTGTATCTAACAGGAATGTTCCTTCAATAATGAGACAAAATAAAAAATTATGGAGTGAGTGTATTTCAGGAGCTATAAAAGAATCTGAGTTCTTTAATATAATAAAAACCGTAGGGTTCTATGGACTGGAAGTGATTCATAGAAATCTATACAGGGAGACGGAAGGCATCAAGTTTTATTCCATGACCTTAAAGGCATACAAATTCAAGAAATCAAGAGAGTGTTTATATACCGGACAATATGCCATATATAAGGGGCCTTTTAATAGCGTTTCAGATGACGACGGACACACCTATCCGATGGGAGTCCCTATAGAAATCTGCACCGATACAGCATGGAAACTTTCCAATCCACCATATAAAGGGATATTTATTATATATGATATGCAAACTAAAGACGTAAAAACTATATGTGAACCAGCATGCTGTCAACCTTGATTCCAGAGCTAAACCACTGGCTAAGCAGGCGAGAATAGGAAGAGCTATGCTGTAGTGTTTAAAAAAAGAGTTTCCTCATGTATATTGCGTTGGGAATGCTTAAGAAAGGACGATAGGTATCCCTCTTTAAGGGCAACCAATACAAATGTCTTTTTAGGGCTAGGCAAGCCACCCGCTATGCGGATGGTATTGACTTCTTCTTGCAAGGCGATTCATCAAAAATAAGGCGTGATAAGACACTTGCTGATTAATAAATTTGTGGTTTTGGCATACTGGACAGGTGTGGATATTCAAACAATTAAACGTTTTTATGACGATACGAGGTAAAAATTATGCAGATATTGTTAACTAATGATGATGGCATCTACGCACCCGGTATTGCAGCACTGAAACACCAGATTCAGGATATAGGACAAATTACAGTGGTAGCGCCAGATATTGAACAGAGCGGAGTTGGTCATTCCATCACATTCAGTCATCCATTGCGTATTCGCGAGGTGCATCTGAATAACGAGTTTATTGGATACGGCGTACGCGGGTCGCCTGCCGATTGCGTTAAACTTGCTATTTATGAAATAATGAAAAAAAATCCAGATGTGGTTATATCCGGTCTTAATATGGGAGCAAACGTAGGCATCCATATCCTGTATTCTGGCACTGTAGCCGCTGCTGTTGAAGCGGCAATTATGGGATACCCATCTATAGCAGTCTCATTCGAAATTACCGAACAATACGCGGATGTGCAGGAAGCGGCAAAGGTAGCAAAAGGAGTTATAGAAAATATTATAAAACATAAACTACCGAGAGGGTCTTTACTAAATGTGAATATCCCTTCACGCCCTTCAAATCAAATTAAGGGGATTAAAGTAACACGCCAGTACGCACGCGATTTCAAAGAAACCTTTGATAGACGTATAGACCCAGGTGGGAAGGCGTACTACTGGTTAATGGGCACTGATAAATCTATCCATCATGAGGAAGGCACAGATATCAGCGCCGTAAACGAGGGTTATATATCTATAACTCCGCTTCGGTACGATTTAACAGACCAAAGCCTGTATAAAAAAATCGAAGGATGGGATTGGAACATTTAGTGTCAAAATAGTTCAAAAGCATTTTCCGGTATACTTGTTGATTAAATACCTATGCTTTGTAATTTTTCTAAAGTCAGTGCCTGTTAAATCTAACTACAGAGTGTAGGGGGAGCTTTTAGATTTTTTATGGTACATCCTTAATTTATATCTTCCCCCTATTCCATACAACTTCTGACATTCTTCAAGGCTCACTCTGAACACAATATAGCCTGCACTACGACTATTCTGCATTATAATTTCCGTTACTATTATTATTCATGTTGTCGTTGTCATTATCGTTATCATTGTCATTTCCATTACTATTATCGTTATCGTTACTATTGTCATTACTGTTATCGTCGTCACTATAACGAACTTTTGATACAGGAATAACTTGTCCTCTAATCTCTCCATCTGGAAAAGCGCTACTATGAATATTGAGATAGAATAACCCCTTCTTCAAATCATTAATCTGTTTTTTTGTGAGTGGCCCTACCGACCCATTTTTCGGACTACCAAGAGGACTCACATCGGGGCTTACCGTAAATACAACCGGAGCAGTCTCGTCGGGGTTTGCCGGGGCGTGAAAGTGCGTAGCGGTCTCTGTTCCAACCAACTTATCATCAGTATATGTAATTGAGTAAGAGAGAATACCTACGTCTTGTTCGAGTGTCATAAATACAACTCCAAAAGCATTGCTGTCGGTTTCAGGAACTTCCTGCCCGCCATTCAAAAGGGATGTAAATGCCAATACGTCTTGATTTTTATCCTTATCATCTCCATTAGCGCTAACCAGAACTGTTGAAAAGGCAAGAATTAATATTGATGCGATTAGCCCAGTTTTTAGCATTTTTAAGCTTGTCAAGGTTACGTCTACACTGTTTTTAAAAATCTTCTTCATCTTACATCTCCTATTAATAATAAGTTTATTTTTAAAATACAAGAAGTTACTAAGGATTGTAGTTCCTGTTTGAATTATTATTCATATTGACATTCATATTAATCGTCATCGTTGTTATTACCGTTATTGTTACGGTTCTTGTTATCATTGTCATTGTCATTATCGTTGTTATTTCCATTCCCATTTCTATTATTATTGCCATTACTATTTGAAGTGTGTAATTGGAAATCAATCTGCTTATTTTCACCTTCTAAAAGTTCTACCTTTTCATTTTCCGAGCTATAACCTTTCTTTTTAACTTTTATTTTATATTTACCTGCACTTAAGCTTAAAAACTCATATTTGCCATCAATATCGGTTACGGTCGAATACCTGATTTTAGGCTCTCTGCTTTTTAACGAAACGATAGCACCGCTGATGGGAAATCCTAACTCATCTGTAACAGTGCCAAATATGCTGCCCAACGTTGTTGGCGTTGGAGTAATTACCGGTGTTTCTGTCGGGGACTCAGAAGGGGTAACCTCTGGAGTAGCGGTAGGAGTAAGAGTTGGAGTTTCTGTTGGAGTTTGAGTTTGAGCGTATAGATAGTTTTGTATAAATAGACAACTAATTATTATAGTAATACAAAGAAATAATTTTTTTATCATTTTGACCTCCATTAAAAAATAATTTACGATTAATTCAAATATGACATATAAATAAATAATGTCAATAAATTTTTTTGTGATATTATTTCACTAAAACCATGTAACATTCATTTATATGAAAATAGACTCAATCAAGAAAGAAATTAAAATTTTTAATCCCAATGGCATCTGCACATTACTTATCGCCTGCATTATAGTTATCACATACTTTTATTTCCTGCAATTTTCATCCAGTAGCCTTGCAGACCGTGACGGATATTTTCACATCAAATTTAGTCAGTTAATGTATGACCATGGAATAATATATAAGCTGCCATGGATGCAATATACAATATTCAAAGACTATTTCAGAGACCATCACTTCTTGCAACATGTTTTGTATATCCCTTTTACTTTTTGCGATTTAATTAAAGGCGCAAAATGGGCTGCACTTTTTTTTGCATCACTTGCAGGAATCAGCTTTTATTTCTGTTTAAGACTCTGTAATGTCAGGTATTGTCTCTTCTGGACATTCGCATTTCTCGCCTCATCATCAGCTTTTCTATATCGAATAAGCATGCTACGAGTCCAAAGTATATCTCTGGCATTAATGTTACTCTCTATCTTTCTAATTATAAAAAAGAGATATAAAAGCCTCTCAATCTGCGCCTTTTTATTTGTATGGCTATACGATGCATTCCCATTATTGATTGTAATTACACTAATCTTTTTCCTGTGCGAACTCTTTATAGAAAAGAGAGCAGATTACAGGTTACTGATTTACTTGTTTTCAGGTATATTGGGAGGGATTGTAATTAACCCATTTTTCCCGGAGAACATAACATCTTATTTGTTTAATCTTATACGTATATCATCAGATGATACATCCATTAGGATTGGGCAGGAATGGTATCCATATGCCACCCTTTCACTCTTGAAGGATGCAGGCTTTGTATTCATTGTATTTTTTGGGGTGATCGGACTACTGTTAGGTGGTTATAAAAAAAGAAGTCACATACTTACTTCGATGTTCTTTGTATCCTGCTTCTTCATGGTCTTACTGTTTAAATCAAGAAGGTATATAGAATACTGGCCTCCTTTTGCCATGATCTTTTGCGCTTTCGGCATAAGCGAATTGGTTAATAACAATGAAGGTAGGTTTATTCTAAAAAAAAGTATAAATAAGCGCATATTCTTATTCTTAGTGGTTTCTATAACAGGTTACTTTATCATTAGTAATTTCATAATTGCCAGTAAACAGATGAAGGAAGACCCATCAAAGGATTTTTATAAAGGCGCTGCTCTATGGTTAAAGGAACGTACTGAACCAGAAACCATCGTGTTCAACACAGATTGGGACGATTTTCCTTATCTGTTCTTTTACAATACGCACAATTATTACATAGTCGGACTCGACCCCAATTATATGTACAAATACAATAGTTCGCTTTACAGGACGTGGCAAGCTATTACAAAAGGCAAGGTTGAAAATCCCCACAAAATTATCGTTGAGAAATTCAACTCATATTATGTACTTACAGATAATAAACACGAAGACTTTATTAAACAGGCAAATAACGATCCCTATATGAAGGTTGTATACAAGGACAAATTTTGCCGGGTATATATGATTAATAATAAATAACAAGTCTTATTTTTATAGTAAAAACAGACTAGGTTGCAATTAAAACCCATCTCAATAATCAACAACAATTTTTCTTTGGTATTTTCTGCTTAAATAAATGTCCATATACAAACAATGCCTGATCATCCCTACGTTCAATATTTCTTTTCCCAAATACCTTTTCAATTTTTGCTATGTACTCATTTTGATATGTTTGCCAATCTATTTTATTCTCATTGCTATATTGAAAATTGGGAATTTGTTCTTCAATAATTCCTTTTAATGCGCGGTTTGCAAACTGATCATAAATTGAATATTCACCATGAGTAAAAAAGTAAATAAAATTTATAGCATATACAGGACCAAGACTAGGCAAACCCTTTAACTCATTAAATAATTCTTCAACCGCCAAGGCATTATTAGTATACCTTTGAATATTTTCAACAATATGATTTATTGCTTCGGTGTAATCCTTTGTTTTATGGAAGCGATTATCTTTCAATTCTTTCTGATAAAGAGTATAAAAAATTATTTCGTTTTGAGCCTCTGATAATTTATGATTAATATTTCCAGTCTTCCACGCATTTATCAGTATAATATTTTCACGACTTAAACCTTCTTTACCATTTAAAATGTCTTCTATCAATCCCTCAACAAATCTACTACTTCCATTTACCTTAACCTTATGATTTTTATATTTTCTGTTGTACCCCGAAAAATAAATTTCAGAGTAATAAGATATCCATTCATCTTTGCATATTTCCTTATCTTCTAAATTATAAAATTTCATCTTAATCTCTTACCTTACCTATAAAACTTTTTACCTTAGGTATACAAAAACGATCAAATAAAATAAAATGCAATATTGTTACAATTTGAGAAATATATTTTCATGTTTTGGATTTCAGTGTCAGTGAGCATTAGGAACCACAGATTACACAAACTGCACAGTTTTTACTTATTAAACTAGAAAAACACACAGATTAAACAGATTTCACAAGATCTCACAGACAAATAAAAAAGGTTGAGATTAGGCGGCATGAGCTACCTTGATCTCAACCTTTCTTTTCACATTTTCATCTCTTGTATTAAATGATGCATGAGCAATATTTCCTCAAATTATGCGCCTTGCATCTTAACTTTCCATGATAGATTTTTTTGCACTAAATCATGAATTCATACATGATATGCAATTGTGTGGATTCCTGTTTCGCATGAATTAGATTATATTATTGTTTTGATTAATATAAACTCTTTTATCTAATTTACTGCCTGAGCTTGATAGTTCAACAACCCCCCAACACAGAGAATATCAGCCTCGCGAGGTGTTAATGTATGTGTAATTTTTATCTCTTTATTCTTTGTTAAATTTTTGAGGATAATCTTTCCACCTGATTTCAACTTATTTTTTATATCAGGAAGCTCAATGGTATCTGTCAGATCGAATAGATTATAGTCATTTTCGTTTTCAAAGGTTAATGGCAAGATACCAAAATTCACAAGGTTTGCGCGATGGATTCGGGCAAAGGATTTTACAATAACAGCCTTTACCCCTAAATACATGGGAGCAAGCGCGGCATGTTCTCTGCTCGAACCTTGACCATAATTTATTCCACCTATGAGGAATCCACCACCCTTTTCCTTTGCGCGTTTTACAAATTCCTTATCAACCTTTTCAAATACAAACTCAGAGATGGCAGGAATATTCGACCGCAGTGGTAAAACCTTTGCTCCTGCCGGCATAATATGGTCGGTGGTAATATTGTCTCCCACCTTTAAAAGGACGTCTCCTTTCAGCGTATCAGGCATGGGTTCTTTCTTTGGTAAGGGTTTTATATTAGGTCCTCTGATAATTGATACCTCCTCTGGTTTTTCCGAAGGGGGAATAATCATGCTATCATCAACAATAAACTTTTTGGGATATTTGATAACTATCGGATCACCAAAATCTCTCGGATCGCTAATAACGCCATTGATTGCCGTTGCTATAGCTGTTTCCGGGCTTACAAGGTAAACATGGGCGTCGGCCGTTCCACTTCGACCTTCAAAGTTTCTATTAAATGTTCTTATCGAAATACCACCGGATGGAGGTGACTGTCCCATGCCAATACACGGTCCACAGGCAACTTCAATAAGACGTGCACCTGAGGCTATCATATCTGCCAAAGCACCATTCTTACTTATCATTTCCAGTACCTGCCTTGAACCCGGAGATATTGTAAGACTTACCTCTGGATGTATTTCCCGACCTTTTAACATCATTGCAGCAACCGTAAGGTCGTGGTAAGAAGAATTTGTACAGCTACCGATACAAACCTGATGAACTTTAATGCCTTTTATCTCACTCACCTTACAAACATTATCCGGACTGTGAGGTTTGGCAATCATCGGTTCTAGCTCTGAAAGATTAATTTCTATAACTTCGTCATATTGAGCCGTTGAAGCTGCCTTTACAGGTTTCCATTTGTCTTCTCTTCCTTGCATTTTCAAATATTTTTTTGTTTGTGCATCACTTGGAAATACAGACGTGAGCGCACCAAGCTCAGCACCCATATTGGTAATTGTTGCACGTTCAGTAACTGTAAGCGTATTTACTCCTTCTCCACCGTATTCAAATACCTTGCCAACTCCACCTTTTACTGTTAACCGCCTCAGCAACTCCAGTATCACATCTTTTGCTGTTACCCATGGCTGTAAATTACCACTCAATTTTACTAAAATGACTTTGGGCATTGTCAAATAAAATGGCCCGC
>MHYY01000117.1 GCA_001830285.1 Planctomycetes bacterium RIFCSPLOWO2_12_38_17
GAGATCTTCTGCCTCCTCCTTATTAAAAACAAGCCTTAAAGCCATGTTATAGAGGGAATCAATATGTTCCATGGCGGTTTCTTCAAATTCTTTTCTTCTCGTGTTTTCTTCCCTCATTGCTTGCAACCAACAAAACAAAAAAAAGTTAAATAAAGTTCCTACTAATTAAAATTATTATATAAATTTATGTTTTTTAATTCAAGAAGTACTAAGTTTACTGGATAAGTGGAAACATAAAAAAGGAAACAATTCGTATTTTGGTGAAAGTCTATAACAGGCATAGGTTGTGATTCCACTGTGTTATTAAGATTAGCTTTAATATCAAATACTCGTTGTATTTGAATCCAAAATGGCCTTTTATTTATACGAAAAATAATCAGTGGTATTATTAAGACGGGTTCTATATTTTTTACAAGATTTCAAATATAATAGTTCAATAAAAATAGAGCCTTAAGTGTTGGGGGGTATATTAGCAATTAATTTGTTTTTAAGCAAGGGGGAAAAAACTTAAATAAATGGATTTGCTTGACATAGAACTTTTATAAAGTTAACATAAATTCCATGAAATTTGGAGCAAGTTATTTTGGAAACAGGATTTTACGTCATGTTCGGGAAGACATGAAAAAGATGATTGACGACGGATGCAACTTCGTCGTTCATACCATGAGCGAACACGACATTACATATCACTCTGGTACCATGATTGACATCGTAAAGGCAAGCCGCGAGGCGGGGCTGGAGGTATTTCTTGACCCATGGGGCGTTGGGCGTGTATTTGGCGGCGAAGCATTCTCTACTTTTGTGAAAGCGTATCCTGATTGTAGGCAGAGGTTAAATTTCCCGGAAGGCGAGATAAAAATATACAAGGCGTGCCTGAACACAAAGACGTTCAGAGACCATATGGTGGCGTGGATTGAGCTTGCTGCAAAAACGGGTGCTGAAGGTGTTTTCTGGGATGAACCGCATCTGTTTTTTGGTGAGTTTGCGCCTTTATTTGGCGGTAAAAAAATGGACATCTGGGGTTGCACCTGTGGCACTTGTAAAGATATTTTTAAAGAGAAGTACGGCTACGAGATGCCGTTGGATTTTACTGACGATGTAAAGAGTTTTCGCCAGATGACTATAGTTAGTTTCCTTGAATTTCTGTCAACCAAGGCTTCAAGAAAGGGATTGAAGAATTCCGTGTGTTTATTTCCCACAACAGACCCAAGGTATGGTATTTTTGAATGGGAGAAGGTTGCCATGATTAAGAATATGTATACCTTCGGTAGCGACCCTTATTGGTATGCCTATAAGCAGGACGTGGTTGAATTTGTTAAAAGGGTGTCGGAAGAGGTGCTAATGCTTTGTAAAAAATATAATAAAGAGGCGCAGATTTGGATTCAGGGATATAGAGTTCCAGCTAAGAGGGAAGAAGAGATTAAGACAGCTATTGATGTGGCTTACAATGCAGGGATTCGCAACATTGCCACGTGGAGTTTTGAAGGAACGGACTGTATGACTTACGTCCGCTCGGAACGTCCAGAGGTCGTCTGGCAGTGTGTCCGCACCGCCTATCTGAAGTACAAAAACAGGTAGTTTTTCACATCAATTCTTAAAAATGAACGATAAAATAAAGAAGATTGCAAACCAGTCCTTGCAGGGCAAGGCAATCAGACACGATGACGCCCTTTATCTCATGCAAATAGACGGGGACGAAATCTATGATTTATTTTACTGGGCAAATCAGATACGACTGAAGTATTTTGGGCATACCATAAATGGGTGTTCTATTGTAAGCGCGAGGCAGGGTAAATGTACAGAAGACTGCCGCTTCTGTTCTCAATCTGCATACTATAATACAGGGATCGAGGAGTTTAATCTTGTAGATACAGGCAATATACTCGATGCTGCCAGATGTGCCGAGAAAGCAGGTTCAGATTCTATCGGCATAGTTACAAGCGGCTATAGCATAAACGGCGATAATGATTTTGATAAAATCTGTCAATCAATAAAAGCGATTGTCAGCAAAACATGCATACATCCGCACGGTTCTTTCGGCGAACTTACCAGAGAGATGGCGGAATCCCTTGTAAAAAGTGGTTTAAAGAGGATTAATCACAACATTGAAACTTCAGAGAGGTTTTTTCCCAAGGTATGTTCAACTCATACATTTGCCGACCGTCTGAATACAATCCGTATTGCAAAAGAGGCGGGGTTAGAGATATGCAGTGGGGCGATATTCGGCATTGGAGAAGGGATAGAAGACCGTATTGATGTAGCATTTACACTGAAAAAGTTGGATGTTGACGTAGTCCCGCTTAATTTCTTACACCCCATACAGGGCACACCGCTGGACCAAAACCATTCTATAAAAGCAATGGATGCATTAAAGATCATTTCTGTATACAGGTTTGTTTTGCCTGACAGGGAAATAAAGATTGCAGGGGGCAGGGAAAGAAATCTGAGGGACTTGCAGTCATGGATGTTTTATGCAGGCGCAAGCAGTGTTATGATTGGCAACTATTTAACCACAAAGGGAAGGAGTATATTAGAAGATATGCAAATGATAGAAGACCTTGGATTGAAACTTGTAACATCCTGCGAGGATAATAAAAAGTTGGCAGGTAATTAATTATAAGGTTAAATCTAAAATCATCATTGGGATGCAGATTAACACGGATTTATACTTGTTTTCCAACAGCATACACAAGGACTGTGAATTATCCGTTGGTTGAGTTAACAAAAAAATGTAGGTTGAGTAAAGCGGAGCAATAGAAAACTCATACATAAATAAACAACTGAACATTCCTCTGCTTCAACAAGGAATAAGGGAACACGGCGCAGACATACTCGAAGGCGGAAAAGTGGCATTTGTGAAGCGTAAAGACAGGTATGAATACTAGAAAACACTAAAGCTTTTAAAATAGTAAATTATGAAGACTACATAGAGGATTTTAATACTTATGACTGATTTAGGCGAAAAAAAATCATGAGATTGTCAGATAATGAAAAAAGAGATGCGATAATGTTTCTCCAAGAAGGCAAGCCTCTGCCTGATAAATACAGGTTTCTTTTATTTGCGGATGACCGGGAAGTTGAGCTTGTTTGGAACGGCAAAACGCAGGAAGTTTGTAATCTTGTCTTGCCCTTTCAGACTATTGAGCATATTGATGAGCCCAGAGGGGAGCGAATTGCAAAGGAAAAGCAGTATGACCTTTTTGACACATCCGGCAGGCAGATTAAAGGATGGACGAATAAGCTTATTTGGGGAGATAACAAACTTATTCTATCATCTTTAAAGAATGGGCCTATGCGCCGAGAAATTGAAAAGCAGGGCGGGTTAAAACTTATCTGCATTGATCCACCGTTTGATGTCGGGGCTGATTTTTCTATGAATGTTGAGATTGGAGACGAATCCTTTACAAAAAAGCCTTCGGTTATTGAAGAAGTTGCTTATCGGGATACTTGGGGCAAGGGGGCGGATAGTTTTATTGCTATGATTTATGAGCGGTTGAAACTTATGCACGGACTCTTGGCAGATGACGGCAGTATTTATGTGCATTGTGATTGGAGAGTGAATAGTCATCTGCGTATGGTATTAGATGAAATTTTTGGTGAAATAAATTATCGGAATGAAATTATTGTTAGAAGAATTAGAAAGAATATACAGGAACGAGATCTTGTCCCAAGGTTAAACATAGGTTACGATTCTATTTATTTTTATTCTAAAACAGATACTCACAAAATTAAACCGCCATTAAAAGAAGAAACAAAAGAAGATCGTTGGCATTCTTTTGAAGCATCTGGGATTAGAACAGGGATGGACTATGAATTATTTGGCTTTAAGCCAAGAGCCGGAAATCATTGGAGATGGGAGTATAATCGAGCACAAACTGCTATTAAAGAAGGTATTTTAAGGGCAAATCCGAATTCTGGAAAACCCGAATACTTTATTCCAGCCAGCACACATACGCTAAGGGATAATTTATGGGATGATATTATTGCTTATTCATTTACTCACGGTTATCCTACAGAAAAAAAGGAAGAAATGTTAGGACTAATTATTAACTCTTCTTCAAACGAAGGCGATCTTGTCGCCGACTTCTTCAGTGGTTCTGGAACGACTTTAGCTGTTGCCGAAAAGTTAGGGCGGAAATGGATTGGTGCTGATCTTGGACGTTTTGCTATTCACACATCCCGCAAGAGGTTGATTCAAGTTCAGCGTGAGATGAAGCAAGCAGGAAAAGATTTCAGGGCGTTTGAGATTCTGAACCTCGGCAAGTATGAGCGAGAGCAATATGTCAGTGTTGATGTTGATCTTCGGGAACAGGAAAAACAGCAGATTTTAGAGAACAAAGAGAAACAGTTTATTGAACTAATCCTTTCCGCTTACAATGCTCAAGCTGTTGATTCTTATAATAATTTTGTCGGCAAGAAACGTGACCGTCTTGTTGCTGTTGGTCCTGTTGATACGCCGGTATCATCGGCTTTTGTTGACGAGGCTATAAAAGAAGCCAAAGAAAAAAGCATTACGAAATTTGATGTTCTTGGCTTTGATTATGAGATGGGGATAGATTTTGCAGAGCTTAGCCGTCAGGGAGTTGATGTGCAGTTTAAAGTTATCCCTAGAGAAGTGTTTGATCGTAGAGCGGTAGAAAAAGGCTATGTTAAATTTTATGATGTTGCCTATATTGAAGTAAAGCCCATAATCAAAGGACGTGGGAACAATAAGACCGTTGCGATTGAGTTGTGTGATTTCAGCGTATTTTATAATCAGGATAGTGTTGAGGAAACAGAAGGCTCTCTTAAAGAAGGGTCGAGTAAAATCGTTATTGAAAACGGACAGGTCATTAAGGTATCTAAAGCAAAAAAGACAGCGGTTGTGACTAAGGAAGTTTTAACGAAGAAATGGACGGACTGGGTGGATTACTGGTCAGTTGATTTTAATATGGAGAACAGAAAAGAGATTGTCCGCTCGGTTGATATTAAGACCGGAGAAGAAAAAGAAGAATGGACTGGCGGGTATATTTTTGAGAACGAATGGCAATCGTTCAGGACAAAGAAAGACAGAAAACTTGAGCTTGTATCTGCTGAAAAAGAAGTTTCCAAAGGACGGCGCAAGATTGCGGTTAAGGTGGTTGATATTTTCGGCAACGATACAACAAGAGTGATTGAGGTTAATATTTCATAATGGCGTTGCATAAAGATTTTCCTAAAGATAAGTTTGCGATTTTAGAGCCGGAGATTCGCTGGTTTCCGGCTGATGAGGCATTGCGTGAGCAGGGATATGAAAAACTGCTTCCGCCGTTTGTGCCGGAGCTTAGGAAACGTGTTAAGGAGTGGCGGGATAAGGGCTATGATGGGGCGAGTGCGACATCAAGGGCTCTTTTAAACTGGTGGTTCAAGGAAGAACATCTTGCTTCTGGGGCG
>MHYY01000118.1 GCA_001830285.1 Planctomycetes bacterium RIFCSPLOWO2_12_38_17
AGGTGGAAAGACTATTGATAAAAAAGAGGTAGATAAAATTGCGCTTATAGCGCCAAACGCAACGGTTAATATTATAAAAGATTATGAAGTTGTAAAGAAGTTCAAGGTTATGGTGCCTGACATTATTGAAGGTATTGTCAAGTGCTTTAATCCAAATTGTGTGAGCAGTCAATACCAGAACATCATATCTAAACTTCATGTAATCAACAAGAACCCAATAAAATTACAATGCCATTATTGCGAACGCATTATGAATTCAAAAGACATAGTGCTGATCTGAATCGTAGAAAAGATAAAACAAAAATAGCCTGATATACAAACGTAATATATCAGGCTATTTTATATCGTACCTTTTCATATATTCCTATATCGCCCCCCAAACTCACATTATTATTTTAAGATACATTTATATTAAACAGTAGCGAATGCTGGCACGACGCCCTTTATATACTTTTTAATTTTTGCTACGTGCGGCCATATGTCGCTACTGAAGATATTCAAAGAGCTAAGGAATGGGGGCGGTTGCTACTTATTTTATTATATTTACGTATGTGTTAATCGTATCTTTTTACACTTAGGGACCGTCAAACCCTATTTACACGCCCCCTCTTCTGCTTAAATTATATCACAAAAAGCAATATTTTCAAATTTACGGAAAGGATTACTATAAATAGTTTCTATTTATAACTAGTTAAAGAACTTACGTTCCTTAATAAATAATAAAATTTAAATGATGGAATTCATAAAATATTTATTTTGCTGTGAATTATTCTGTAATATACTTAGAAAAGTTTAAAACAATAAATTAAACCCCTATTTAAGATGTTTAAAAAGGCATATTTACTAGGCTAATTTCTCAGAAAGTCTTTTAATAATCCTGTTTTCATCTGCCCAGACGCCTTTTTTCTGAATGCGCAAATGCAGGGTTACAGAGCGATTATCCACTTTTTCTAAAAGATAATATACCGTGTACCATCTCCCCCATGCCCTGTAAAGCATACCAAAGAAAAATATGGGGGTCGCTATCCATAACAGCTTTAAACCGGGGTCATAACGATAACTCAGGACAGTTCCCGCAGTAATATTTTTTACGACAATCTTTATTCCTTTAATTTCTTTTCCTAGATTTTCTTCAAAACGACCCAAGTCTTCCTTTGAAGGTTTCTTGTCATTAGTATTTTCTGACAAATAGTATAATCTGACAAATGGTTTAATCTGTGAAACTATACCATCCTTCCTATAAAAAGTGCCTCTTATGACGTCTCCCTTCTCGAAAGTACCATCTACACCTTCAACCTTAAACTTTCCATCGTCACCAATATTCACCTTCTTATCGTTAGCATAAATATCAAACTTATAATCATAAGCGCTTTGGTACAATGTTGTGCCGCGATAGCGAAGTGGGCTATTTACTTCAATATCAATCTCCTTTTGAGCACTCCCTGAAGGTGGCTCTTGTAACAATAAACGACTCGTATATTCTGTCGGAAAGAATGAATCGTTTGTGGAAAATACTGAAAGTGCGCCAGCTTCTTTGGTACCTGTTAGAGTCTTTGCAACGTTACCTATTAACTTCAATAGCCACGGAGAGAATACCTTATCTTCATGGACTTCGGTAGTAGCAGACTGCTGAATATTCCATATTCGATTCATCCGAGTTGTAAACCCAGAACGAGGATAATCTTTTACCTTTGGTCTATGTGTATATTTGATTTCAAAATCCTGCAATGAGAGTACTAATTTTTTATCATCATGTACGACAAAATCTCTTTCTGACTTTCCAAACCAACCACGGATGGAATTAACACATTTGTACCAATGTGTATCCTTTGAAACAAGCGGCACTTCCGAAGGTTTTTCAGAAAATACGGTAACTTCCCCCTCGAAAGCGAATAAAAATGTGATTGTACAACCAATAAGCACAAGTACCAATGCAAAGTGATAGATTAAAGAAATCCATGTGTGATTTAAAATGCCATTTACAAAGACATTTCCACTAAAATTTTCGCCCGCTATTGTGGATGACTTCCTTCTATAAAGGCGTTTGCAGAAAAAGGATTCTGCCTTTTTTGAAATATCATCAAAACTACCATTTAATGTTAACTTTGTAACATTACTCTGATTTGAAAAATAATCCAATGACAACCTGGCAGGCATTTTCCCCTTTAAAATACCTTTAAGACGATGATAGGTACAAACTATCAGATTAGCAAAAAACACCGCAGAGAGGACCAAAAACCAGGGACCTGAATAAACATGTAGTAGGTCGAGACCCTTAATAATATTAAGTATCGTACCTGTTGCCGTTATGTTATTATAATCACCTTTGTAAGGTAGGACACTCCCTACAAGATAAAAAAAAAGATAAATTATAAATAAAATAATTGCGGTCTTTGTTGATGAAAATATCTTGTAAAATATATTAGGTTTCTTCATCACAAATTTTCCTACTCATCGTTATCTATATTTCTCCTTGTTGCAGATGTAACATTATCAATATACATACAAAACGCCAGTATGCGGTCAATCATCAATGTTTATCAATCGTATCTGTGATTTTTTAAAAATAAAACATTCTTCTAAAAAGTGGCACTATAAAGATTATAGCCTGGTTTTATTCAGAATAAACAAATGGAAACTAAAGCAAAAAATTTTAATAAGCATGCATACTATATAACCCAAACAATCTTGTAAGCCAGCCGGAACCCATAAAGGTTAATAACATACAAAAGAAACCAAGGACATTAAACACTGAACCGCCAATCTTTCTCCACGATGGCAACGACATAGTATGAAGATACATGGCGAACGCCGTCCATGTAATAAGCGATAATATCTCAAAAGGATCCCAAGACCAGTAACGTCCCCAGGCATCGTCAGCCCATGCAGCGCCAGAAATTAGACCAAAGGTAAGTAACGGGAAGCCAACAATCACCAGTTTAAAGGACATCTGTCTGAATGGAATCAACATCTCGTTGGAAAAACCATAATCCAAATAATCCCTTTTACGAATTTGTGTGTCGAATCCTCTATTAATACAAGCAATAATTGAATTTTCTATCAGATTGAAAAGATTTATAAATAAATAGGATAATTCCATAGAACAACTAACAACAAATACTGCATAAGAAAGAAACGCTATAATGACGTGCCATTCATACCATCCGCTTTGAAGTGCGGGTGAAACCGGAGTTACAGTGGGATCATATTTATTGGTAGCGATAAATAGTGCAGCAATGGAAAGCATGGTAACAAATATACCAGGAAAATGCACATTGGACCATCTTCGTTGAACATATATATAAGTCAAAACATTAGACCATGCGAACCACGACAGACACTCATATTTACTCTGGAATGGAGGCTTCCCTTCGGAAATCCCCCTTATGATAATCAATGCCGTATGGGTAGCCGCTGCAACATAAAGCATATAAGTTGCGACATTCCCCACGACAAAAAGCCTGCAAAAGAAACTAACAATTAGCTGAATAATGTGCGTAAAACAGCTTAAACCATAAAGTAATAAGATGACCGTTAATAAACGCAGCTCAATTGTCAACAAGGCGCTATCACTTTCAAAAATTTCCATTACCGGCATAGCTTGTTCCTGTAAAATTAGCTTAATAATCTAAACAGCATCATTGAAAATTATAAACTCATTGGAACTTTCCCAAATATTTAATTAACTACAAACACAATAAAAACTTTTTAATATTTAACCTTACTTTAAAAAGGTTTTTATATGACTGTAATTACCGATGATTATAAGCGGCAGACACGCGCTATCTGCAAATTTCTTAAACAAAATTTCATATTAACAGTGTACTTCTTTTAAGGCAAGCGTAAAAATTACTTGTTCAAAGTGTATAATTTTTATATTATTTTTAACCTATAGTCAGTTTAAAGAATTTGGAGAAATTCATTTGTTACAGATAATTACAACGATAAACGAAATTAAACAAAGTATTCAGAACATCAAGGATAACCGATTAACTATTGGTTTTGTTCCTACAATGGGTGCATTACATGAAGGACACCTGAATTTGATCAGACAGGCAAACAATATCCAAGGACATTTGATAAAGATTGTGAACTCCTTTCCATGGAAGGTGTGGACATATTATTCAGTCCATCAGCTACGGAGATGTATCCCGAAGGTTTCTGCGTGTCTGTTATAATTGAACATCTCGAAGACAAGTTATGTGGAAGATTGCGTCAGGGACACTTCCGCGGTGTTTCAATAATTGTAACAAAATTGTTTAATATTATAAAACCCGATAACGCATATTTTGGACAAAAGGATTTCCAGCAGACTGTTATCATCAAAAGATTAGTTGCCGATTTAAATTTAGATGTTAATATTAAAGTACATGAAACTATCAGAGACAAAGACGGACTGGCGTTGAGTTCCAGAAATTTATGTCTTAACAAAACAGAAAGGCAGGAAGCAACTTGTCTTTATAGATCTCTGACAAAAGCAAAGTCTCTGGTAAGTGCTGGTACCACAAATCCTGAGGAAATTATCCATGAAATGGAAAAGATAATTAATGATTGTAAAACAGCTAAAATTGATTATATTTCTATAGTTAATCCCGAAACGCTTGAGCTTGTAACAAATGTTAACCGTGGTGATGTTGCAGTACTTGCGGTCAAGGTTGGGAATATACGATTAATTGATAACATGATTCTAATGCTTCTTTTAACTGTACAATTATTGTTCCTGTATTTCTGACAAAATCAACCTTTCATTATGTAACAAATTAATGTAGAGACACATTGTAGTGCGTCCCTACAAAAGTAAATTCGGAAAATATTAAATGTTAAAAGAATTTGACTGCCGTTTCTTTGCATCAGAAAAACCCTGTAAATTTAAGCTTGATTGTCCCATTGATAATACATGCCAAAAATATCAATCAATGGGGACGCGGATATTGATTATCAAGCTGGCTGCCATTGGGGACGTACTAAGAACCACCCCGATCCTGCCTGTGTTGAGGGAAAAATATCCACAGTCTTATATCACGTGGCTTACAGATAAATCTTCTGTGGCAATACTTGAAGAAAATCCTTATATTGACCGCTTATTAACGACAAATTATGAAAATGCCTTACGCCTGCAGGTTGAAGAATTTGATATTTTAATATGTTTGGATAAAGATACGGTAGCCTCCAGTCTTGCATCTCTTGCAAAAGCTAAAACTAAACTGGGATTCGCATTAGCTAAAAATGGTTTACTTTACGCCCTGAACAAAGAAGCTGAACATTTGCTGCAATTAGGAGTCTCTGACGAACTCAAATTCAGACGAAATCAAAAAACCTATCAACAACTTATGTTTGAAGCGCTGAGACTTGGAGAAAAATACGGTGAATATGTAATTAACCTTCCACAGAAATACATATCTTACGGTAAACATTTAGCAAAACAATGGGGTATTAATAATGGAAGAGTTATAATTGGTTTGAACACGGGGGCAGGTAAAAGATTCGCCACAAAACGGTGGGAAATTGGTGGATTCATAGAACTTGCCGATCGTTTATCAAAAGACTTGAAGGCACACGTAGTATTACTCGGCGGTCCGGAAGAAGTTGAACGAAACAAAGAAATTAGCTCAAAAACAAGGCATCCAGTAATAGACAGCGGCTGTAACCACAGTATAAAAGAGTTCATGGGATTACTAAATCAATGCCATCTTATTATTACAGGGGATACACTTGCCCTGCATCTCGCTATTGCTTTGAGAAAATTGGTTATAACCTTCTTTGGATCCACGTGTCATCAGGAAATAGACCTTTACGGCAGAGGAAAAAAACTTGTAGCAAATGCGGATTGCGCCCCGTGTTATCGTGGAGATTGCAATACAATGATTTGTATGAAGAACATAACTTCTAATGATGTGTTTAACGCCTGCAAGGAAGTATTAAGCACACACAATTTATTATAGATGAATTATATGATTCAATATATTCGACACTTCAAAATATTAATAGCTTTCCTTGCAATAGCAAATATACACAATATCATTCTTGCCAACGACGAAATAAAGCGTGAAAGACCAGGAAAACTTTTCAGCCCGGCAAAGATACCACTACTTGAAGACCCAGGACGTGACAAATGGCAAAAACCGGAAGAAATATTGAATCTTTTAGATATTAAAAAGGGACAGACTGTTGCGGACATTGGCGCAGGATCTGGATACCTTACTGTAAAATTATCTGAACGTGTGGGTGCAATGGGAACTGTTTATGCAGTTGATGTACAGCAGGAAATGCTGGAATACATAAAGAAACGAACGGATGAAAATGGGATTAAAAATGTAATACTTATTCTTAATAATATGGATGATCCGAAGCTACCTGCTAGTAGTCTGGATATCGCTATTTTGCTGAGTACTTACCATGAAATAGTAAACCCCATTGATTTCATTAAAAAGATCAAACAGGCTTTAAAACCCCATGGGAAACTGGCTATACTGGAATTTACAGATGAGAGTCCTATTGGACCCCCCATAAAGATTCGACTCCCCGAGGATATTATCATTGAAGAACTCAAACAGGCAGGGTTTACATTAACGCAAAGACACTTATCTCTCCTTCCATACCAGTACTTTCTGGTCTTTACATCATCACATCAATAAGAATTAGTGCAAAAAGGAGAAAAAAATAATGAAACTAATTAACAATAAGAGAATTTTTTATTTTTTTGTGTGCCTTGGCATTCTGATTATGAATTCCTGTGCGCCGATGCCTTCCTATGAAGAAAGAACAAAAATTATCGTCTCGCCTCATAAATTGAGCGTATGTTCAGGCTCTGAGGATACAGTGTTTGTAAGATTACTGGATAAAGAAAGTGGACCGCTCTTTGGTATGAAGATTAATGCAACAAGTACCTCTCCAACAGTTGCAACTGTTACGCCAGAATCTTTAACCGATGCCACAGGAAGGGCAACGTTTGCGGTAAAGGGCATTTCGCCAGGCTACACGAACATTATCTTTTCTGTTGCAGGACAGAAGGCATCAATGGAAGTTATCTTTGTAGAACACTAATTTGGAGAACGTAGAAACGGTAAATTTGTCTATGATTAACAGAATAATACTATTTGTTATCGTAACAGGCATTTTAATTCCAAAAATAGCTTGCGCCTCTGTAAAAGAAAGCATAGGCGTTAATATCTATGAAAACATACAGAAGGCAAGAGAACTATACAGTCAAAGATCAAATCACGAAAAACTCCGAGCAGCTATAAACGTTTACAAAAATACCTTGAAACAGCTCACAGCACAGGATGAATATTATGATAAAAAGAGGGCAGAAATTTTTGTCGAACTCTCGCGATGTTGTTTCAAAATGGCTGAATATTATGCAGAGAGCTGCAAAGGAAAAACCTCATGGTTTGAAATGGGTGAAAAATACGGAAGAAAGGCTATATCTCTGGACTCAGAAAATGTGGGTGGATATTACTGGATGGTACAAAATCTTGGTCAGCACGGAAGTTTAAATAAATTATATTTTTTAAACAAGAAGAGGGCATTTGAAGATGCGCTGAAAAAGGCAGAAGAATTGGATAACCACAACGAACCTTATGATTACGGCGGTATTTACAGGACACTCACGGCATATTACACACCCCGGCTCCTTTGGGGGGATATTGATAAGGCGCTGGAATATGCAAAAAAGATAGAAACAAGTCCAAGATATCTTAGCAATCTGTCCGTATTGGCAGAGCTTTATTGGAAAATAGACAGAACAAAGAGTGAGGAATATGCTAAACGTATAATAAGCGCTGACCTTTCCAGATATCCCGAAACCCAGCTTGAAAATACATTTGAACAAAAAGAAGCAGGGGAAAAGTGGGGCAAGTTGCTGAAGTAAGAGATTGCCTCGTTAAAATTGTTTAAGAAAAAACTTTAAGTCATAAACCTTGTATTACAACCTAGAACGCATCCATACTTTGGACAGATTTTGCCCTTGACTTGTACACTCCATAAATAAACGCTACGCTAGTAATTATCGGATATAAGATTATTGCATCTAACTAAGTTCATTCTGGTCTTCTGCAACCAGCTAAAGCTAAAATCTAAGGACTTCTTGTGTCTACGAATATTTTGGTGAAAAAACGACAATCGGGAGCTGGAATGGTACTTTACCCATCTTTATTTTATTACCTTCGCGTGAGGGGTAATAAAGTTACTCATAAATTTCAACACAAAGGCATCATTGCCATTATAAGTTGTATCATATGCGCCTTTTGTTACTGGGAAATCGGGTGAATTTGTATAGCCAGCCGCATACATGTTCCCATCCGAATCAATAGTCATTGTGCTGATATAATCATATTCATCACCCCCAAAAAACGATGAGACAAAAAGTCTGTTTAATGTGCTGTCCAGCACAGATATAAAGGCGTCACGTTCACCCCCCTTATAAAACATATTATTAGCATTTGAGGTGGTTGGATAGTCATGGGATGAGGTCTCACCCGTCACATATACATTCCCAGCCGAATCTATCGCTATAGCATAACCCCAATCATTTGCAGAGCCGCCTAAAAACGTTGAGGCAAGCATGTTCGTTAAATCCCCGCTCACCAAAGTTACAAAGGCGTCACGGTCACCACCATTATAAATCGTGTCATAGGCGTTCGTCGTTTTTAAAAAATCTATTGATGAGGTCTTCCCGGTCAAATATAAATTCCCAATGGAATCTAATCCCATAGACCAGATAAAATCGTCAGAAGAACCCCCCAGAAATGTCGAACCGAGAAGCCCTGATAAATCACCCTTCAATCTCGATATAAAACCATCATCTCCGTCATTATAAGAATCATCAAATGCACCAGGCATCATCGGGAAATCCGGCGAGCCAGTCCTGCCTGCTACATATACGTTTCCTCCATAATCTATCAATAATGACCTTGCAGCATCATCATAATTCCCCCCTAAATATGTTGAAGCTAGTATCTCTTTTAAATCTCCACTAAGCCTAGATACAAACACATCGCCATAGTGGCCTTTACCGGCATCGTAGGCATTGGTCGTGATTGGAAAATCAGATGATAAAGTCCTGCCAGCTATATATGCAGTCCCATCATGACCGATAGCCAGAGAATAACCATAATCCTCGTCAGAGCCGCCAAGGTATGTTGATGAAAGAAGTTCTGTTAACGAATTGTTCAGCTTTGCTATGAAAGCATCGGTATAACCAGCATTAAAAGACTTATCATATGCGCCTTTAGTGGCTGGAAAATCTGATGACCATGTGTATCCAGCCACATAAATATTTCCAGTAGAATCTGAAGACATAGACCATATAGTATCTTCTGCCATTCCTCCAAGGTATGTAGCAGAAATAACTTTTGTTAAATCTTCATTCAGCCTTAATATAAAGGCATCCCCACCACCATTATAGGAAGCATCATAACTATTCTCAGGGATTGGAAGATTTGATGATTTAGTGTAACCTGCCACATAAACGCTCTTGTCTGAACCTGTTGTTATGGAAAATATAGAATCAGTGTCATCTCCGCCAATGTACATTGAGGTTAAGGCGGAACTAATTATAAGGTCTTTTGACTTGTCGTAACGTGTAACCTTGAGACCGTATTCCAAATGCGGATTTCGGGATTCTGAATGCGGGCCTATATCAAATTTTAAATTTTGGATTTTGAATTTTAAGTTCGGATCTCCAGCATCAATTCGCTGATTACTGAGTGCTGATTTTAGACTTCTTTCTTCCGCATGCTGCATTCCGCTTTCTGCAATCTGATAAGCGACTTCCACTTCCACCCTCTTTCCGTCAATCTCCTGATATGCAGTTGGCTTCGTCAACTTAACAATCCCAGATTCCGTTTCTATTTCAAGCGCCCCTGAGTTATTCACCTTCAATCCCACTATATCTTCTTCTGCTAAAGGAAGAGTATGAAAATCACTCAGCCTCATCCTAATCTGGTCAGGGTCTGTATACGGCTTTATACAGAAAAGCCTTTCGATATTATCCCCGTAAGCCCTCAGTTTTAAGCCGATCCCATCATACACCTCGCCAAATGATATGACGTCATATGCAGAAATGCTGGTATGCCATTTTGATGGGTCATTGCATTTAAAATAATTTACCTTCGTTATAGTCTCATCTTCCCCTGTTACATCGCAGGTCATTGCCCCAACGAGTTCTTCCTTGATAGAAACATCTCCCATTTCAGAATGCGGAATTCGGAATTTGGAATGCGAAACATCTGCTTTTAGGTTTTTGATTTTGGATTGCGAGCATAAATTATATTTTACATTTTGAATTTTGGAATTTAGATCGAAGGCTTCACATATTTTGCATCGTTTATCCTGTATCGTGCATCCTTTATCAGAATCTTTTCCCAGCGGCATTGAATAGACCAGACCCCCATCCTTCGTCACAGATATATTCCCATTAGGTGTAACGGCATAAAACCTTATTCCATCGGCTACCTGTCCTTTATTTAAAACAAAAGGTATCCTGAGCCTTTGTATCCTTTGCACAACATCTGCATTCAAAGGCATGTTCATCCGACCGTTTCCGTAAAGAAAGGATTGATAAAAAGAAATTATCAATACAAAAACAGCGCAGATTTTATATGCGTCACATATCTTCATAATAATTCCCATTAACCCCGTTCTTATACGAAATATTACTGACAAACTACAGTAAGCTATAAATTTTTGAAAATCATCCTTTAGCCACAGCCCTAATGAGTATGCATTCTACACAGGTTTTAAACTGCGCCTGAATTATTATGTTAACTTATTTTTTATGTTTAATATAGCAATAAAAATGATAATTAAAATTTGACAAAGTATCACTTTACCATTACGATACTACTTCCAGTTTAAAGCCATTAAAACAAGAGTAAATTTTCAGTAATATTATGGATAAAATACACATTAAAACACACTCCAGAACGGAACTTGTAGATATAACAAGTGAGGTTAATACGGCAATACAAAAATACGGAGTTAAAGAAGGATTTTGCCTCGTTTACGTACCTCACACAACGGCAGGCGTTACCATTAACGAAAATGCAGACCCTTCTGTCCAGAGAGACATAATAAATGAATTGAACAAGGTTATCCCGCGGGGTAGCCATTATACACATATGGAAGGGAATGCTGATGCACATATAAAATCTACTTTGGTTGGTTCTTCTGTTTCCATCCCTGTTTCAGGCAGTAAACTGGTGCTCGGCACATGGCAGGGTATTTACTTCTGTGAGTTTGACGGACCCAGAAGCAGAGAGGCCTTTATACAAATTATAAAAAATGAATAGTACTTACATAAAACAAGGAACTATGCTTAATTGCAGCTGGAATTTAAAGGATGCACTCAAGGTCTTCATTGCGTACATTACCCTTATGTTTGCCGGGATGCCTATAATTGTAAGAATTATTTACACAATCTCCGGACATAAAATACAAGACCTGATTGGACAACGCAGTATAATTTTATTCGTTACACTTTTTATTAATCTGTTGGTTTGTTCCTATGTATTCTATATTGTTTACATAAAATACCGTCAACCAGTCTCAACACTCGGGCTAACCAACTTAAACATCTCAAAAAACATAATACTGGGTATTAAGCGGTACTCAATCACGATTCCCATTATCATGCTGGCGGGTTTCATCATTAATTTAATCTCCAATTACTTCGGAATAACGCCGGATATGCAGGATGTGGTAAAGTGGCTGCTGGAAGAAAAATCGCTTTTTGTCATCGTCAGCCTAATTTTTTTTGGAACGATAGTAGCGCCATTTCTTGAAGAAATTATATTCCGTGGATTTTTGCAATCTGCCTTGAAAAATTCTTTTACAGGACGATATGCTATTATCTTAAGCTCTGCCATCTTCGCCGGCGTGCATATGGACCCATTTGCCTTTTTGCAGATATTTATTCTTGGAATTTTATTGGGATATTTATTTGAAAAGACGCAGACACTCGTCGCTTCTGTGGTTGTACATATCATGCACAATTCTTTAACACTTGTATTTTTGTTATATTTTAAATACTTTCTGAAAGGAAGGATTCCTGTTTTTTAGAAGTGAACGAAACCCCGGAGGATTCATGTTTAAAGATGTAGAAAAACAATTAGAGATTATAATGCGCGGTGTAATTGATATTGTCACAAAAGAAGATTTGACCCGAAAACTCCAGAGGTCAATCAAGGAGAAAAAACCACTCCGTGTAAAATTGGGACTAGACCCAACCGCCCCTGATATTCATATAGGAAACGCAATCCCCATACACAAATTACGCGCATTTCAATCGCTTGGACATACAGCTATTCTCATCATAGGCGACTATACAGCAACGGTGGGCGACCCCTCCGGCGCCAATAAGACCCGTCCCATGCTCTCACACGAAAAAGTCATGGAAAACGCCAAAACGTATCTTTCACAGGCTGGTAAGATACTTGATATGAATAAAACAGAGGTTGTTTACAACAGCAAGTGGTTTGAAAAAATGACCTTTAGCGAGGTTATCAAACTGGCAGCAAAAATAACCGTAGCGCGTATGATAGAGCGAGATGATTTTACAAGACGATATAACGCAGGCATTCCAATCAGCGTCAATGAATTTATCTATCCACTTATGCAGGGATATGATTCTATTATGGTAAAAAGCGACGTGGAACTTGGGGGTACTGACCAACTATTCAATCTCCTTGTAGGCAGGGATCTCCAGAAGGATGAGGGCATAGAGCCGCAGGTTGCTTTGACCACCCCACTCCTCGAAGGAATTGACGGAAACAAAAAAATGAGCAAGAGTCTTGGGAATTATATCGGCATAACTGAGAGCCCCAAAGAAATGTTTGGGAAGGCGATGTCCATTCCAGATAATCTCATGCGCAAATACCTTGAACTTACTACAGACCTGAGTATGGATGAAATCAATAAATTACTGGATGTTCATACGCATCCAAGAACTGCAAAGGTAGCCATGGCAAAAGCAATCGTCAGGCGTTATCACGGTGATAAAGAAGCAGACTCAGCGGCAGAAGAATTTGATCGCATCTTTAAAGACCACGAACTTCCAGACGAAATACCTGAAGTCCAGATTCCTGTCAGTGAACTAACAGACGGTAAGATTTGGATTGTAAAACTTATAACACTCTGCGGCTTTGCAAGCACAAACAGTGAGGCGCGCAGACTGGTTATACAGGGTGGGGTGACTATAAATAACGAATCCATTAACGACCCCGCACTCAACATCGAGATAAAATCCGACATGATACTCAAGGTTGGGAAACGCAGGTTTGCGCGTGTTGTGTTGAAAAAATGAATAATTATAGAAAACGCCATAATAAAATTTACATTCTTTACGATAGCGTCATTCCCGCGAAAGTGTGAATCTATCCTATAACAATCCCATCCCTTCATCAAATCCACACATCATTTTCAACATGGATATGATGAGGCCCGTCACGGTCGCCTGTATAAAAGAACAGACGATATGATAGTTTTTTTGAACTGTTGGTATAATATATTTACTCATTTAACAAGCAAGTTCAGCGGCGCGCTTTAGCACGTCGGCTGGAACGACGTTTTATACCAGTAGTCTGTTTAGCAAGCTTCATCAAATTGCGGAGGGCGTTATTTACTGATTCGTCGTCGGGAAAAGCAGCAGCAACGTCAGGACTTAGAAGCACCAAATTAGTTCCTTTTTTGTATTTTTCATAGTATTTCCCACGAATGCCCTTACCAAAATCTTCTCGTTTATATTCTTTTCTCAATTCATCTTGTTTAACCATCTTCATAAATCTTCCTTTCTTGACGTGTCGCAATGCGAGCACTTATTATTCTCGTTCGTCCTTTCCTTTCTGTATGAGCAACTACTATAAGTCTATTTAATTCTGAAAAACCAAATGTAATAAATCTCTCTTCAATAATTGAATGTTCAGGATCTGAGAAAGTAATAGCTAACGTGTCTCCAAATACTGTCACTGCTTCGCAAAAGGACACACCATGTTTCTTTTTATTGGAAAATGCTTTCTTTTCATCCCATTCAAATTTCATGCGTTCAAAATGTTACATTTTATTGTCTAACTATTTTTTTATATCATTGCAAATATAACATGAGATAGACATAGTCAAAAAGATTATATATTCTGGCTTTACTAATAAAAGACTAGGAATCAAAAGATTAAAACTTATTTCTGAAACTGTACTTTATCCACCCTATAACAATCCCATCCCTTCATCAAACCCGCACATGACGTTCATGTTCTGTACTGCCTGGCCCGATGCGCCTTTGATGAGGTTGTCTATAGCTGAAATGATGATGATACGATTATCGGTTACCTTCGTAGCAATATCGCAAAAGTTCGTGTAAATTACGTCTTTAGTCTTGGGAAATTCGTTACCTTCCTTAAGACGTACAAAAGGCTCATTTTTATAGAAACCATTGTAAATTTTATGTATATCATTATCACTAATCGTCTTGTCTTTGGGCTTGGCATAAATTGTACACAGGATACCGCGATTCATTGGAATCAAATGCGGAACAAATTGAATAGATACCCTCTGATTTGTTTTGATAGACAAGATATGTTCAATCTCAGGGCTGTGACGGTGACTCCCAACGCTGTATGCCTCGATATTCTCGTTACATTCGCAGTAATGCGTATCTTCCTTTGGCTCTCGCCCGCGCCCAGATACACCCGACTTAGCATCCACAATTATATCTTCTGGATAGATAAGACCTTTTGAAAGCAAAGGTGCAAGCGCCAGAATAGTCGCCGTTGTATAACAGCCAGGGTTACCCACCAGATTAGTCTTTTTGATTTCGTTACGGGAAAGCTCTGGAAGTCCGTACACGGCTGTCTTTATACCTTTGCTGTCTGTATGCTGCGCCTTGTACCACTTTTCGTAAAGCGATTTATCGCGGAAACGGTAATCGGCGCTGAAGTCTATGACCTTTATCCCTTTCTTTGTAAATAGCGGCACATACTGCATTGATATGGTCGGCGGCAAGGTAACAAAGGCAAGGTCAATATCTTTTGGCACTTCTTTCTGCTCAATCGTTTCACATGTTAAATCAAGCAGATTTTTCAAGGCTGGGAAGATATCAGATATCTTCGGACGGTCAGTCCGTCGCACGCCGAGATAGGTAATCTTTACCTCCGGATGACGCAGAAGGATTTTTATAAGTTCAAGGCTGGTATAAGCCGTAGCACCAATAATTCCTACTTTTAACACCGCTGTGTCTCCCAAATCTGATTCCAGGTGGATTTTAAAAACAATCTCAATTTACGTTATAGTATTGATACGAAATACCCCTCACCCAGACCCTCTCCCACAGGGGGCGAGGGAACTTTCCCTCCCTTGATGGGAGGGATTAAGGGAGGGTGAAATATTTCATGCTCTTTTGTGAGCCTTTGGTTCATAATGGTTTCCCCTGTAAAAACTTCTTTTTTAGTAAGTCTTACCTCCCCTTATATCCTCTCCTTGCGAAGGAGGGGAAACAGGGCTGGTTAACTGGTTGCAGCTATGCGGCACTAGAAGATTTCAGATAATCATCGCACATATTAAAACATAATTTCTTACGATAATGAACTCAAAAATCAATTAGGCATTCGGCAACTATTTATATTTGCATGTAAGGGTAATTCATGAATTACCCCTACAAAATTGAAATTCCTGTGCATTAAATTGTGAAAAGAAACGAACGGAATTTAGTCATTTTCGTGTCTTTCGTGGGTAAATTAAAATTCCAAAAGATAAATTTCATTTGCCTTCTTTTTTTAAATATTACATTTCTTTCTTTGAAAATTGGTCATATACTCCGCTAACAACCCCGGCACAAAAGAACTCCAAAAGGCTTATCGTGCAATCAGTTAGTCTTTTGTGCTATGTTAAACGACGTGAATTACCTTTTTTGCTTTTCATAAATGTTTGAATTTCTTGGCTAAAAGCTTAAGCTGCTCTTTTCCCGAGAGTGTAGACAGCTTCTGTCCTGCATCTTTTTTATAATTCATCATCTTTACTACGAATTCTCACTTTTGTTTCTTCAACAATCCACAAATGTCGTGTTAGAGGCTCACGGTTAAAAAGAGGTAGAATACTGCGAAAAACTTTAATGATGTGGCTCTTTGCCTGGGTACTAACCCTTAAAACTATAATCCCTGAAAATTCTTCAGGTGCATACGCTCTAATAACTGCATATTAACTTATTCCGGTACAGATACCAGTCTTTCACGAGACAATTCGGCAGCATAGGATATGGCTGCTTTAATATCTTCAGATTTCAGTGAAGGATAACTCTTTAAAATTTCATTCTCATTAATGCCTTCTGCCAGGTTGTCCAGTATAACCGATACCATAATACGGGCCCCTTTAATACAGGCTTTTCCATGGCATACAAACGGATCAACGGTTATTCTTTCTCTCCAATTCATGTTACACCTCCTTTCAACTACAAAATATTATAATTCAAATTGTTTTGTTTGGTTTCACTTATGCTCTACCCAACATAAACTTTTCGACAAGCTGATGTTATAGCCAGTGCTTTCTTGTCGTCCGTTATTCTTCTTTTGACTTTTCAATATTGTTTAATAGCAATTTTATCTGTGAATTTATTTTCTGTCTATGTTGTGATGATTTTTTGTAAAAAACAAAAAACTTCTTGTGGAAATTAATGTGTTTAAAAAAGTCTCGTGCTTCCTGCATTTTCCCATCTATCTTCTTGTTTTTTCTGTAAAAAGAAAGTGCAAGTTTGAATGATTCTTTAATCAATTTATTTAAAGGCTGTAATTCCCTATAAAATCTATTCCCGCGTTCAACTATTTTACGAAATTGGTCTCGGTACAAGTTCTTTTTTAAATCGTGTTCCAACAAGCCCCACAACAAATTTAAAACGTGCCATTTTGCATATACTGTTCTGTCGTCACCTTTTGACCAAGAGGAAACATAACGATAAAGCCAATAAATAGCAATATATTCAGAAGTCTTTCTTCCATTAAACAATTTACTATAAATATCATCTTCAAAAAGTCTGTCCTTCCCCAAACGAACTTCATAAGGGTCAACAGTACAAGCTGCAACAGCACGAGCTAATTCCGCTTTACTTATTCGGTAAGAGTATTTGTTTGCACCATACCTGACAGCTTCAGATTTACTCATTCTTTTTCTGATATAAAAATAATTCAGCTTTTTAAACTCCTTTTCAATTCTTACTTGCTCCGCATCATTTGATTTTAAATCGCTTTGCGAAATAGCATTTTGCCAGTTAGTAGCTGATACAATTTCGCTTACCAAATGGCTATATTGATTTTTATTTGTTTCATCATCTCGCGTTATCTCAATCAATTTTACCAAAACTTCCGCATCGTTTTTCCCTGAAAGAAAGAGGTTTCTTGTTGTTTGTTGTCCATTGATTATTTGTGCATTTGTAACTTTAATGATATTACTTGTCCCTTTTTTAATTTGCTTTGCTTCGTCACAAACAATGGTAATACCATTGTTATAATACCAAAAGAATTCGGGTTCTTTTTTAACAGTACTTTTCATTACCCGGTTAATCTCGGTATTGCCCAAATAACCCCTAATATTTCTTGCAAATAATCTAACGCCTGTATCTTTAAATAAATTACCTATCTCCGTTCCCCCCATTGTAAAAATCCACGAGGTTATACCAGTTGAATTATCAGAACGAGAAAATACCTCAGTGCCCTGTACAGGCAAAGAAATTGTCGGCACAGGAGGTGCAGCACCTT
The DNA here is from genome assembly GCA_001830285.1 of Planctomycetes bacterium RIFCSPLOWO2_12_38_17. Classification (GTDB taxonomy): domain Bacteria; phylum Planctomycetota; class Brocadiia; order Brocadiales; family Brocadiaceae; genus PLOWO2-12-38-17. Next base: position 17,736 of record MHYY01000118.1, read on the forward strand.
CAATATAGTCCTGCATTAATCTCATCAGGTCTTTGTATGAATATGTTTCAAAACGAGCATTATCAAACTCGTCTAATCTTGACTCACCTTCTTCAATATTAGTATCAGAAATTTTTCCTGTTGTTACATATCTTAGCACAAGTTGATAATCTCGCTTGTGAATAAAACTGCGTGCTTCTTCTAAACTTTTTTGCACGATAAAATTTGCTTTGTTCAAAATAGCTTTGAATGCTTCTGAACGTTCACAGACAATACTTCTGCCCAAATCTGCTAATGCAACTATATGTGAACGAGGTTCATTTGGATGCTTGTGTGAGTGATATTTACCTTGCACGATAAATACAATTCTATTATCGTGGTCTGTGAAAATTGAATCAGAACTTTTGTCCCCTGCTTGACCCGTTAGTGAATTAACAGCCTGTTTCTCATCTTCGGTAATGAATGCACGAAGAAACCACGCAACAAAAGCACTGTCGTCACTAAGATGTGGATTTCTATCTTTGATTTCGAGTACCTCTTTTTTTAGGTCTTTGAAAAAGTTATCTTTCATTTTAATTGTCTTTTTAGGTTACTGTCGTTTTTAAGCATTAGCTATAACTCGTTCATAAGCGAAATATTTCGCTTTTTGTCCTTTTTTGGGATTATAGACGGAGTATTTCATTTATACCAACTCTGGTTGAATCGCCAGAAACACCTTTCTCATGACAATTTTTCTCACCTATCAACCTCTTCCCTGGTATTTGGACCGGTGATCATCCACCCCGTAAAATAATATAACCCACGACTTTCAAAGGTCAAGGATATTTTGTTAATAGAGATGCCCACGAAATATGCTAAAAGACATTAAAGTAACAAAAAGCAGAAGCCCACGAATGACGCTAAAGTACGCGAAAGGGATTTCGTATATTTCGTGTTTTTCGTGGGTAACCTAGGTCTTACTAAAAATCCTCTTCTTTTTCTTCTCCGGCTCTTTTATTCCAAAAACGACTGGCAGCATCTCATCTACCTTTTCTACAAATATGAAGTTCATCTCTTTCTTTGCATTTTCAGGCACTTCCACTAGGTCTTTTTCGTTTCGTTTAGGCAAGATAACTGTTGTTATCCCTGCCCGTTTGGCCGCAAGTACCTTCTCTTTGATACCGCCGACGGGCAACACACGCCCCCGCAACGTGATTTCGCCCGTCATTGCCACATGAGAAAGAACAGGTATTTCCTTTAAGAGCGAGATTAGCGCCATTGCCATCGTTACGCCAGCAGAAGGACCGTCTTTGGGGATAGCGCCAGCGGGGATATGGATATGGAAATCGTACTTATTAAAATCCTTGAAGGTAATTCCCAGTTTCTTTACTTTGGCACGAATATAGCTCATTGCCGCCTGTGCCGATTCCTT
>MHYY01000119.1 GCA_001830285.1 Planctomycetes bacterium RIFCSPLOWO2_12_38_17
CAAAGGTCTTTACGGTATTTACAGTGAGGGAAAAGCTGGTGTTGAAGCAGACCTGGAGGTTTATAATGGTGTATATTGTCTTATTATGCGTCACCCTAACAATTCATCAGAAGAGATTGTTTACAAATCTCTTGTGGGAAGCGATGCCAGCACGTACTACAGGGGTTCTGAAACGCTATCAAATGGCAGTGCGGAAATACTTTTGCCAGAACATTTTGGCCTTGTCACAAGTCCTGAAGGTCTCACCGTGCACCTTACGCCAATGGTTGACTGCAAGGGCCTATACGTGATAAGCAAGGACACACAAAGGATACTCGTAAGGGAGCTTCAGGGCGGTTCAAGTAGTGGTCCGTTTGATTTTATCATATATGGCTTTAAAACAGACGACACGGGTCCTCCGGTAATAAGGTCGAAAATGGAAAAAGCAGTAATATCGCCAGATACGCATGTTGAATACATGGGTCCTCCTCCGGTAATATCGAATGTTAATAAGTTAGCAATGCCCAAACGTCCCGATCATCCCAGACATCCAAGGCATGGTAACAATGTAGATTAAATTATTTCATGAATTGCAGTAATCATATTACTGCCTGCAACTCCCTCACCTTACCTCTCCCACTCCCTGGGAGGGGTTGGGGTGGGTGCGCTTTCTTCAAACACCACGGGTGTTGTAGAGAATACTACAAATGGAGGCTGGGCGCTCTATTCCAACATACTAAGTAATTTTAATACTGCCAATGGACAAAAAGCGCTATATTCCAATAATGGTGGTTTCCAAAATATTGCCTGTTGGCAAGAGGCACTCCATGACAATATCACAGGCGGTAACAATATCGCACTTAGACTTCAGGCAGGTTATAGTGCAAATAGAATCCTAATCCAAATCCTACGGCGCCAAGGGTGGGATGTCTTATAAAATCCCTGCGTGAAATATATTTATCTTCGGTATAAATAATTGTTCCTCCTGAAAGGTGTAGAGACAGGTTTAAAACCTGTCTCTACATTCACATTTGTAATTTACATTTAGATATAGCATATTTAATATATGCCGCTCCAATCGGAGCTTAACGTATGGCAAATAACAATATTTTTCTATTAATATAATACCCCTATGTGGTTATTCGAAAGTTTAAACACGGTAGTACATAAACTAAACTATTACAACAATTTTATCGCTATTTTATAATATGAATTTTATGATTTGTCTATTGCTTGCGCAACGTACAAACGGGTAAAAATATCTCTTATGAAAACATCATCATTAGAGACAACAAACACGATACTAACAATCGGACATTCAACGCATATACTTGACGCCTTTATTAATCTTCTACAAACTCATGGCGTAAAACACCTGTTTGACGTCCGCACCGTGCCTCGCTCAAGAAAGAATCCACAATTTAACAAAGATACACTCCCAGATAGTCTGAATACTGCAGGCATAAGATATACGTACGTGGGCGGTCTTGGCGGATTGCGACGTCCGCATCCTGATTCGCTAAATACAGGCTGGCGAAATTTATCATTCAGGGGTTTTGCAGATTATATGCAAACACCGGAATTCGAAAAGAATTTGTTGAACTTGATTGAAATTGCAAGAGATGAGCAGATTACATTAATGTGCGCAGAGGCATTGCCATGGCGGTGCCATCGCTCTCTTATTGCTGATGCGTTGTCTGTTAGGGGGATTATGGTCGAACATATCATGGGCACGGGAACCAGACAAACTCATCATCTTACACCATGGGCTGTGGTAAACGGGAAAAACATTGTATATCCACCCGAGTCTTCTCAAGTAAATCCCAAAACTTAACAGACAAGACAGATCAACACTACTAATTAGGCTTTTTTAAACTCAATGCCGAAAAGGTTATCAGGATAAGGCTTGATATATTGATTACGGTCAGAATCAGGCATGTTCCTGATATACCAAGAAGCGGTAAAAAAATTACGCCGGTTAATATAGCTCCGGAAAAGGCGCCTATGTGGTCAGCGCTGTCAGTAAGCCCCGATGAGATTGTAATATTATTACAACTTTGCATAAATATTTTATTCACTAGTGGGAATTCCAGACCGGTAAGTATGCCCGCAATACCTATTAAAATAATCAATCCGACCTCAGCCATGACCGAATAAAAAGATAGCACATGGACAATAAAAGGTATAATTAACGCATAAAATATAATGATCCCCTCAATTATCATGAGGATACTTATCCATTTTGTATCTGAATTATATAACAATATTTTTGATTCCTTGTTCGATATGGAACTACGGTTATTGATACAGAAAGGAATTTTATCTTTTAAACAAAGAATGCCGCCTTTCTGGATGATTGAATTCGCAATATAACCGCCAAGCGCCAGACCAACCATAAATATAGCTACAATTATTCCCATTTTCTCGTAGATGTAACCATAAATATTCTGAAAGGCATACATGAGTAAAATTTCGATTGCAATACAAGTAAACCCAGTTGTTGCCAGAACAATCAAACAGTTTATTCTGAGATGTCTGGTATTATAAAAATCAGCGCCCTTTGAACGTTTAAGAACTATATAAATTATTCTTCCTATCAATGCAACTATTACAGGGATGAGAAATGATTTCAACCCAGTTTTGTTCAGTCTCAGAAACAATTCATGCATATTACTTCCTGTAAGGGCTGTCCATAATGTAAGATTTAAAAAATAAGTTACAGGTTTAACGTCAGTATTTAGTATCAAGTCCTTTCTTTTGCTCAGTTGTGCCTCTATAAACTTCACCTGTTCTGGTTGCAGTAAAGTATAGAAAATATATTCAGTAAAATAATCGGAGCTTATTTTTTTGGACATGTACCGTTCCGTAAGAGTCTTTATATCAAGGGTAATAATCCCATCACTGTTACACGCAAAATAAAAGTTGGTCTGTCCCGGCGTAACAAGGACATCTTTGAAGGTATTGTGAAGAGTGCAATATAACGACCCGGTGTAACTCCCAACCTCTTTACCAATATACGTAACTGCCGAGCTGACTGAGGTAGCAAAAACACCATCATGTTTCAAAATATCCCGTACTTCTTTGAAAAAATCAACTGTATAAAAGCGATTGAGAAATGCTGTTGATGGGTCGGGTATGCTTATCAATACAATATCATAGTAGTTCTTTTTCGATGTGTTTTTAATATAGTAACGACCGTCCTGATTAAATATCGTTATGCGCCTATCGGAAAGCGCACGTTTATCAGAAGCGGATAGATGTTCTTCCACTGCGGGTAATAGCTTCTGGTCTAGTTCCACGTAATCCAGCGTTTCAATCGGGTAAAGAAGCATTTCCGAAATAAGTCCTCCAAGTCCACAACCAAGCAAAAGCACATGTTTCGGGGATGGATGCTGTGTCATTACAAGGTGAGCAACCTGCGCATATTCATACTCATTAGGGAAAGATGCCGCATATTGTCCATTAAGATAAATGCTATATTGCCCGCTATGCCTGCCGATATCAATATGCTGGTACTTTGAATCAACTGACTTTACCAATTCAATATTTGGATTTAATGTCTTCCACCGTATTTTAGCAGACAAGGTCTCAATCTTATCGGGAACTGGTGAGAACCAAACTATTATCATAGACAAAGTAAAAGCCAGCGAAATAAATTTTAATACTTTTTTTGTCCTCTTATTTTCGCTGTCATCGGAACAAATGAATAAAAAGAATAAAAGAAAAGAGAGGCTTGCATTCAATAGTATTAAGACCTTGAACGGATGAAGTCTTGTGACCAGAAAGAATGAGAACACAATGCCGCCAATGAGACTGCCTATTGATTCTATAATGAAAACCGACCCGATATCCGATGCGATATCGCTTGTAGCACCCTGGATAACTTTTGATGAAAAAGGGAATATAAAACCTATGATAAAGCTGAATGGCAGTATAAGTCCGAAGGATGTGAACAGTAGAGGTAAAAAAGAAATATATTCACCTACGCCAACATTTAAAATACCACGAATACAACGAATAGAAATAATCTGAACAGGTAAGACAATACACATAGCCAGCAATGAAATCCCAAAAACAATAATTGCATATCTGGAAATACGTTCAACCTTTAGTCCCGCAAATGCGCCAATTGCAATACCTGAAAACCATGCACCGAATACAATACCCAGACATAATTCATTGCCGTAAAAGATATTCAGAAACTCACGAACTAATATGACCTGTGCAATGGTTGCATAACAACCAATAACTACGATACACAAAAATATCAATATACGTACACTTTTGTTTTGCATTTTTTGTTTTGAAATGTATTGCTAAATGGATAAACTATAACGTTAGTTAAAATTTCCTTTAATCCTTTAAACATAGTGATTTAACGGAAACCGACGAACTTTTAACTTTAACAAACAGTAAGACATACTTAACTAAAATTATCAAAAAACCACATATTCATTTTAACTCATTCAATAAAAGCTTATTTAGTGCGTTGATATAATACAGTGTCAGAAAGTAAAAATAAACATATTTACCCCACTCCATATTTAAATGCAAACCAATATGAGACATGGTCTAAATACGATTGGTTTGCGATACTAACCTTATTCCTACTCACACTGGCATATTTTCACAATGTTGTCATTCCAACTGATTATAGTGACCAGAACACAGATACTCGTCACCAGCTATTTTACTGGAGATACTTTGGCTTTAACACATTAGCAAAAGGCACATTACCTCTCTGGAATCCTTATATTTATGGAGGAACGCCATTTGTAGGTGGTCTGCAATCTGCCTTATTTTATCCACTTAATTTGATATATCTCATATTGCCCACTTATGTAGCTATAAATTATAGCATTATACTGCACGTCTTTTTATCTGGCGTATTTACATATTTGTATCTCAGGTACATCAACTTGAGTGGAACAAATCAAATAAATGAAAATGCAGTAAAGTCTATTGGTATAAATAGACTATCACGACCTAGTTGTGTAATTGCATCAATTATATTTATGTTTTGCGCACCGCAGATATTCCATATCTATCCGGGACATCTCCCAAATTTATGTACTATGATATGGCTCCCTCTTATTCTTCTATTTTCAGAACTTTTTATACGTAATAGAAACTTCTCATACGCAATCTTTGGCGGAATTACAGTAGCTTTTAATATACTAGCTGGTCATCCTCAATACTTTTTTTACACGGCAATTGCTGTGGTCATATACTTCGCTATACGTATTGTCCAAGGAGCCATAACACATGGAAACTGGAAATACGCCGGTTATCAAACGGCGGGTTTTTTCATTATTTATACAGTAGGGATATTATTATCCTCCATCCAATTATTGCCGGCATTTGAAATGGTTAAGCATTCTGTTAGGCAGGCACTTTCTTATGAATGGGTAGGACAATTTTCATTTGCACCAGAGAATTTTTTAACGCTTATTATTCCAGAATTCTTTGGAGACTCATTAAGGGCACCTTATTGGGGAAGGTATTACCTCTGGGAAATGTCTTTATATATAGGAATACTCCCATTAATGTTATGTGGACTTGCTTCATTTTATTTTAGAAATAAATTTACAAAGACATTTCTAATTATAGCGCTGATTACAACCATATTGGCTCTTGGCAGATTTACACCGCT
>MHYY01000120.1 GCA_001830285.1 Planctomycetes bacterium RIFCSPLOWO2_12_38_17
TGCAAACAGGTGGAATTTAATCGTTTTGTTTATTAAAAATCCGTGTTTCATCCGTGTGAATCTGTGGCTAAGAAAATTGAAGTTATAATTTTGATGGGTCTGCTTCGCTTGACCCATCCTACACCTGTCAAAGGCAGCCTAATTTAATGTATAGGAATTTCAAACTATTGTTCCTCCCTCTTGATGGGGGAGGCTAGGTGGGGGTGAAAGAAAAACTACGCACCCTCCCTTTGTCCCTCCCATCGTTCGACTGAGCGTTCGTCTGAGCTCACGCCGAAGACTCGCGACGAAGTCAAGGGAGGGAGTATCTTTAATTCATGTAGTCGCCGAATGCCTAATTTAAAAATGTTAATTAAAGAAATCGAAGGTATGATATAATTTTGTTATTGAAATGACCTTATCAGAAATTTTGAGTTATGTAAGAATATACGTGTTTAAATGGGTGAATTTTCATTTATAAAGTGGATTAGAAGCAGGCAGAAGCGTCGCAGTGATGTTGTTCTTGGCATTGGGGATGACTGTGCCATTGTAGATGTTTCTTCAGATAGATTATGCCTCATAACAACGGATATGCTGGTTGACGGCACTCACTTTGATCTCAAAAGATGTACGGTGAAGGATGTGGGCAGGAAGACAATTGCGTGCAGTATAAGCGATGTAGCTGCAATGGGGTGTGAGGCTGTAGTTGCCGTGATTTCTGTTTGTTTTCCTAATCATACAACTGAAAAGTTTGCAAGGGAATTGTATGAGGGTATATGGAGTATTGCAAATCGGTATAACATAGAGATCGTTGGCGGGGATACTATCAGCGGTTCATGTCCTTTGTGCATTAACGTTACCATGCTTGGGCGAGATAATGAAAAAAAGCCAGTTCGTCGTTCCGGTGCAAAGGCGGGGGATATGATTCTTGTAACAGGGACGCTGGGTGGTTCAATACTAGGCAAACACCTTCACTTTGAACCTCGACTAAAAGAAGGACTTGCCTTGAACAGGAATTTTAAAATCAATGCCATGATTGATATCAGCGATGGATTGACGGCAGATTTGAATCATATTCTTGAAGAAAGTCATGTAGGCGCTGTATTGTATGAAGATAAAATCCCTGTGTCCGATGACGCAATAAAGTTGTCAAAAAAAACGGGCAAAACGCCTCTTTATCACGCATTGTCAGATGGTGAGGATTTTGAATTATTGATAACGTTGTCTAAGGCGCAGTCAAGAAAGGTATTGGAGTCTCGTTTGTTTTCGGATACTTTAATTAATTGTATTGGTGAAATCACGACAGGGCGTGGGATTCGTATGAGGCGTCGTAATGGGAGTGTTTATCGTGTAAAACCGCAGGGGTATGAACATCTTAAATCGTAATTTATGTTTGAAGGCAACGCATATGGATACGGGTAAGAAAATAAATTTCAGAAGCACTGGCGTAGATAAGACATTAGAAGTTGGACGAAGGCTGGGTAGATTACTGATAGCCGGAGATGTTATTGCCCTTATTGGAGAATTAGGGGCAGGGAAGACGACATTTGTGAAAGGCATTGCCGAGGGTGTAGGTATTAAAAATTTACATATTGTAAAGAGCCCTACATTTTCACTGGTTAATATTTATGAAGGGAGGGTTCCGGTTTATCATTTTGATGCGTACAGACTGGAAGATACCTATGAAATGCTGGCGATAGGGAGTGATGAAATGATTTTTGGGGAAGGTATTTCAATTATAGAATGGGCAGATAAGGTACTTCGATGTTTACCTGAAAAATATATGAAAGTAACTTTCTCAATTGTGTCTGAAAATGAGAGAAGTATAGAATTTGGTAGTATTGGCGACCGTTACGATAAAACAATAGATTGTTTAAATTGTGCTTATAAATAATTTTTTACTCGAAGTTGGTTTAAGTGTGCTGCGCACTATTGGCGGGCGTTATTTAGCGAATTTTTATTCTTGCGTAGCCCTGATGTTCGCCATATCTATCAGCCCATACGATACCTATTTCCCAGATATCACCTTTTTGCATGAGTTTGAGCAGTGAGCCAAGTTCCTCAACGTGGTTAATTCTATATTGACCTACATAAACGATCACATGGCCTGCCTCAATCCCTACAGTATTGGCGGGGCTATTTTTTTGTACGTCTGAAACCACTACTCCGCCCTTAACCCACCACAGGTTTAGTTGTTTTGCCAACTGCGGTGTTAAATCCTGAACATATAGTCCCAATTTTTCTAATGCAAGTTTCTCGACAGAAGGCATGGGCGCCTTTTCAAGTGTGACGTCTAATTTAACTTCAGTTTCACCGCGGTTAACTATAATGGTTAATTTGTCTCCTGCATTTTTCTTCAGTATATATTTTTCAAAATCGAGTATATCCAGAATCTCTTTTGAATCTATTTTTGTGATATAATCCCCTACCTCGATTTGTGCCTTATAGGCAGGGCTTCCTGTTTCTACAGATGAAACCTTAATACCTTTAGACGGGTCGTCATGTTCCTCTACCTGAGCGCCAAACCATATTTTATTTATTTCTCTAAAATTGAAGAGTTTAATGAGTGTTTCTCTTACTTTATCAACAGGGATGGCGAAACCTATACCCTGCGCCTGATTTACAATTGCAGTATTAATGCCGATTAATTCTCCATTTATGTTGATTAGAGGACCTCCGCTGTTTCCCGGATTAATTAATGCGTCAGTCTGAATAAGTCCGTCGTATTTAATATTGCCATATTCACTGCCAAATGTGATGGTTCTATTTTTAGCGCTCAAGACGCCGGTGGTTACAGAATTTTCCAAACCCAAAGGATTACCCAGTGCTACAACGGTTTCACCAATCAGAAGGTCCTTTGAAGTGCCCATTTTGGCATAAGGAAGAGGCGTTGGAGAGTTTATTTTTAATACAGCAAGGTCGCTTATAGGATCAGAACTAATCATCGTTGCCTCAAAATCCCTGCCGTCGGATAGTCTCACTTTAATTTTAGTTGCACGGTTGACGACGTGTTCATTGGTGACAATATAACCTTCTTCGTCAATAATCACACCGGAACCCAGCGGCCTCTCGACCATTTGCTTCTGGCTCTGACCAAAAAATTCTTCAAAGAATCTCTCAAGCAGTTCATTTCTTGAGCCAAAAAAGGGATCATCGTGTCGTTGACTGATAAGTCTTTCCGTGCGAATATTAGCCACTGCAGGGACTACTTTTTCAATTGCCAGAACGACGGGCGTTACACGGTTGCTCTGTGGTTCATCTGAGAATGCGTTAATTTGTTTCGAGAAGATTATGATGAAAGGAATAATGAACGAGAAGAAGATGATAGTTCGTTTCATTTAATATACCGTAATTCTTTTGAGTTTATTGATGGGTTTGCTTGTGCTTAATCCTTCTTACATTTATTTTATAAAATGTTGTACTTGCAACGACAAACAGATTTTGTGTTATTGAATGCTAAAATCTTTTGTCTGGTTGCTTTTAAACTTTTGTACTTTTCCCGGAATGTATTATATACAGAATTTTTTGAAATGCCAATCGTATATTCGTTAGTTAATATACGATTGGTCTTAAAAATCAAATTTTAATCAAACCCCCCATGTGGCGAGCTTGTTGGTGGTTTACTATGAGGAGAAGCGCCGGCAGGGTTGTTTCCCTGGATGTTTTTTATTGTATCCTCGAGTGTTTTTATCACAGTTTCATTAACAACCGTAGTAAAGTGTTCTTCTCTTTTTAAGAGTTTAGATAAAGATTCACCATCAACAACATATATGTAATCTGAATCTTTGTTCTTTACATAGTAGTTGTTAACGTCTTTCTTCTTACCGATGTAAAGCACCGAATCACCTTTTTCCGTGCTCAGTGTTATAACGAGTTGGGGTTTATCTAAAGAAAATTGAGTCAGGTTGGTTGTTTTGTATTGTTCAATATAACTACCTTTTAATTCATCCAGAGCGCCTATGTAAAAGTCCACTTCCCTGCCCTGCACGTCTTTCTGCTCATTGCCTTTCAGCACCCAGATATTGTTTATTTTATCCAACTGAATGATTTTATCCGTATAATTCAGTGTAAGTTTTGTGATGTTTATCCTTTCAAAGTTGAGTATCTTTGTGGGTACAAGTTCTGCGTCAAAATCTCTAATCTTAGGCCAGGAAAGCTCAAAAACAAGGTCGCTATCGCTGAACATACCGTAAGAATTGACCTTATCGGTATTTTTGACCCTCTTACCAATAAGAAGTGTTCTTGTTTCAACAGTTTTTTCCAGAGGTTCTTTCGACTTCATAGCAACTTCAGATTTTTCATCTGTTTCCTTTTTACTTTGTTCGTCAATGGGTTGTTCAGGGGTTTTTTCGTAAGTTACCGAAACCTTGAATCTGGGATTGTCCAGACCGTAAGCCTGGAGGTCTTTTGGCTCTCTTATTACGTAGTTTTCAACTTTTAAAAATGATAAATTCCAGATGATTTGATTAATGGCATCAAGGTCGGCATTTATCTGAACTGGTTTGGAAAGTTCCCAACGGAACTGACCTTCTGCATCTTTTTTGATGGTTTTGTCGCAAACGAATGTACGATCTTGCTTCTCAATTACAATTTTCTTAGCAAGGTCTTTTCCAAATTCGCATACAAGTCTGTCTCTAAAGGATAGCAGTGCATTTTCTATTTTATCGTAAAATTCGGCGGTGGATACTGTATATATAGGTTCTTCATTAATACGTTTTACATAGCATTTATTTCCTTCAGGCAGTTTTTTGCCTACGAAGAACTTGGCTAATTCTTTGTCCTCCTCTTTTGTAACTGAAATTTCGTATATTGGTTCTTTAAGACTATAGGCTGACAAATCTGCTGGTTTGTCAGAAACAAAGTCCTCGATTTCAAGAGATTTAATCTTTTCGATAAAATTTTTAACCGTATCTTGGTCTGCGTAAATATTAACTGGTTTTGTAATTACCCAGTCCAGGTCTAATGATTTTTCGATAGCAATTACTTCAGAGGCTGTTTTAATTTCTATTTTATTAATGCCGTATGTTCCTATTGACTCGAATCTGACTACTTTTCTGTCTCTCAGGTCATTTGGTTTTTTGTTCAAATCTATGAGTATAGAATCTTTAAGGAAGAAAACTGTAGGTTCATCTGTACGTTTAACATAGACCTTGTTGTCCAGGGTATGACCGAATATAATTAATTGTGTTGTGCCTTTTTCATCAATTGTAACAGCGAACCGGGGTGCGTCCAGGCCATATTTGACAAGGTCTGCTGTGCCATCAGGTAAAAAGTCGTTGGGGTCTATTTGCAGGTTTTTGAGTTTACCAAGCAGTTCCTTAATTTTTTCAGTATCTGCAAGGTCATTAACAGGTTCCACGAGTCTCCAGAAATTGCCCTTTTTATTACATACAAGATTGAAATCGGTTGTTTTTATATTGAAGTTATCAATAGCTTCCTTATCAAATGAGAATACCCATTTACTTCTTAAGTCTAATATATTTTTACTAACCTTTCCGTGGAGAGAACCTTGTACGACAATGACTTCATCGCTTGTATCTAATTTAACGTAAACATTATCACCTGCAGCGAGTTTTTGACCAACGGAAACTGTATATTTATCTTTAGGTCCTTTGACATGAATTTTATCAGCTTTTGCTGGAATATCGGTATACATAGTAATTGATGTTTTCGGTGAATCAAGTCCATAATCTTTAAGATCGAATGGTTTGTCGCCTTCCTTTTTGAACGAGCCAACCTTTTCCATGAATTCGAATTCGGAAAGTATACTATTTACTTCAGAATTATCTGCGCGTAATTTTAATGGTTCAACGATATACCAGTAATTATCGCCGCTTTTTTCAAAAACAATTTTACCACTTTCGTTATTCAGCTCGATTTTTTTAATTAACGACGATTTGAAATCTGGGATTACCTTTTTTTGTAGCCTTTCCCATTCTTCCTGAGGTAACTGCTTTTTTTCGTAAAGGAAGACATAAGAAATACCTATAGCTGCTACAATTAAAAGGATAATCGTTGTTTTGAGTTTCATAACTTAATACTTTCCTCCAATGTTGAAAAGGTAGTGAAACTTTATTGTATCTTTGAATTCTCAATTAACGGCGTCTTTTCCACCAGACAATAACACCGGTAATGATTGGAATTACAGGGATGCCTGCAATAGAGACCCAGAATATAAACTTCATCTGTACTGGATTAATGGTTGCCTTACGGTAATCGGGTGGCTTAGCAGAAATACCAAGCTGTGTTTCCTTTCTGGCTAACCAGTTAATTGAATTACGTATCAAGTCGGTATTCCCAGGATTATCCAGATATTCATTACTTGCGAAATTTACATCGCCGAAAACGACAAGTCTTGCCCCCTGTGGTGTGGCATTCGGGTCATTAGCCATAGCAGGATGTGACTGTGTAACGGATTTAGGTAACTCTTTAACCAGTGCAGCTACAGCCAGAGAAACAGGTCCCTGTAAATCTGTATCTAAGCTGTACTCCGGTTTGTTTTGACGAAGATTTGCTACATCCGTTTCTCCCCATGAGCCTTCAGGCGCGCGCATTAACACGGTTGCCTGATACGGCATCTGGTCATTGGGAGGCGCCGCATCAACAGAGCATGCGCCGAACAAGATTGTATTAAAGCTTTTCAAGTCATTTGTTATTGCATGGTCTTCAGCATATTCATCCTTGCCGACATATATCTCGGCTACTGTTTGCTTGCCAAAAAGCGGCATATTGACTTTATTATAAACGACCACGTCATCCCGCGCTATAATACCATATTCAGCCAGGAATGTCTTGAGTCCGGTTGGTACATTTGGATTTAATGCAGGTTCAAACATGAGCAAAAGTTTACCTTTGCTTTCAAGGTAATTGCGGATGATGTTTATTTCTTCTGTCAGATAAGCCTTGGTTGGACCTGCAATCACAAGCACTTCGCAATCATCCGGTATTTTCTTGGCGGATAATATATCCAATGGCGCTACACGGCAGTTGTCTCTCTTAAGTGCATTAGCGATACCGGAGATTCCTCCTCGGTCATAATCTTCAAAATTTCTTTCACCATGTCCTGTGACAAGGTATATTGCGGTTTGTTTTTCCTGCGTAACGCTGAGTACCGCTTCTGTGAATGCCTCTTCGCCTTTAAATTTGAATGGATACTGCTTCTCAATTACTTCGCTTTGAGGCACATGTTTGCTGTATTCACCGCATTCGAATACAACTGTGTTCAGTTGCAGGTCATCTATTTTTAGGCGTTTTGCCAGTTCTTCAACCTTTGTACGGTTTCTAAGTGGATCAACGTTTTCCATCTTAATTTTTTCTGAATGGTAAGCATATTCTTTAAGTATATCCACTATTTGCTCATAAAAAATTTCGCCCGGATTAAACAGCGTTGTGATAACAACAGGTCTATCCAGATTCTTAAGTATATTTTTTGTTTTATGCGAAAGAGAATACTTACCGCTAAGGGTAAGGTCAAAACGCTCATAGTGACGACTGTTTATGAATCCAGTTATTGCGAAAATACCGGCTGCAAAAATTGACATAATGGCAACGTTTGTACCAACGAGTGCTTTTCTCTTAGATGTTTCAGTTGAAAACCATTTATTCCGTATTGATTTTAATACGCTGAATCCGATTATGACGCCTCCCCCAACGCCCATTGGAATGAAGGAGGATAATCCCCATGAATTAAAAATCCTTGATACGCCAAATCCTGCTATAACTGAAATAATACCTGCAAGTATAATATACCCACTAAACTGGTCAAACCGGTTGTTCTTTTTTTCATTCAAGGTGTTCATCTCCATCTCCTGCTTTCAACAATACGCACAACAATGAATAATAGTAGTGCAGTAAAACTGACATAATAAACTACATCCCTGGTATCAACAATGCCTTTTGTAAAGGTTTCCCAGTGGTCGTAGGTGCCAATATATTTTAGCGTGCTGTATAGCCATCCTTCGTTTCCTGCACTTGCCAGACCAATGACTAGTAAAATAAGTAGTGCTACAATACCAATAACAGCGGCAACAATCTGGTTTTTTGTAACAGCAGATACTAATAGTCCTATTGATACAAATAGCCCGCCCATCAAGATAAGTCCAATATAACTGGCAATGATTGCACCATAATCAGGATTGCCAACCCAGGCTAAAAATGCTATATAAAAAGTGGTTGGGGCAATCATTACGTTATATAAAGCCCATGCAGCCAGGAATTTTCCAAATACCACTTCAAAATCTGTAACTGGGGCAGTCATGAGAGGTTCAATAGTTCCTGTCTTATTTTCTTCTGCCATTAATCTCATCGTAATAACAGGTGTAAGAATTGAAAGAATAAATTGTGTGTATGCCAGACTATATCGTAAAGTGGTTTCCTGAGTTAACCCTAGCATTACGGAGAAGAAATAACCCGAAAAGACCATGAATACAGCAATAACAACGTATGCAATTGGCGATAGGAAGTAAGCGTTAAGCTCTCTTTGAAAAATGGTACCTGTACTTGTCATTTATGTCGTTACCTCCTGTTCCCGCATGGTAATTTGGTGAAAAATTTCCTCAAGTGTTATAGAGGCTTGTTTCATTTCTCTAATAATTCCATTGTTTTTTACAATATTTGAAAAGACATCTTCCCTGACATCTGCTCCTTTTTCTGCTTCTACCGTGAAATTACTTATTTCGCCTTTATCCTGCCATACAACCTTTTTAACGCTTTTTATGTTTGTCAGGGCATTTTTGATTTTTTCGCCATTGCCGCGTACTTCTAATACCAAATTGTTTCCTGCCCTAAGTTGTATAGCCAGATTAGTAGGTGTGTCCATTGCGACAATTTTGCCTTTATTAATTATAATTACTCGTTCGCAGAGCATTTCAACTTCAGGAAGGATGTGGGTGGAAAGTAATATGGTGTGTTTTGCACCTAATTCTTTTATAAGTTGTCTTACCTGACGAATCTGGTTGGGGTCCAGTCCAATTGTAGGCTCATCGAGAATTAATATTTTTGGATCGTGAACAAGTGTATCAGCCAGCCCCACCCTCTGACGGTATCCTTTAGAAAGCGTACCTATGATCTGGTTTTGTACTTCTGTAATGCTGCATTTTTCTATGCATTCATCAATCTTTGATTTACGTTCACGAGAGGGTAATTTTTTTAGTTTAGCACGGAATAGTAAATATTCCCTTACCCGCATTTCAGGATATAGTGGTACGTTTTCTGGTAAATAGCCTATTTGCTTTCTAACGTTAATTGATTCGCGGAAGACATCATAACCTGCAACATTTGCTGAGCCAGAGGTCGCAGGCATGTAACAGGTCAGTATACGCATTGTAGTAGTCTTTCCTGCCCCGTTTGGTCCAAGCAGACCAACTATCTCACCCTGATGCACTTCAAACGAGATGTCGTTTACTGCATATACATCAGCGTAACGTTTTGCCAAATGTTCAACTTTAATCATTGTGTAAAGGTAACCTCCTCGCTTTGTGTCTAGCGTTAATTTTATAATGTTATTATTGACTTCTCAGTAGTTCGCAACCTTAATAAAGGGAAGATCGTTTCTTTTTGAAAGTAAACTTTATTTTGATTTTTCAGGGTTTTCTAATTGTTTCTCTGCTTTTTTAGAGTCAGGGACTTGTAATAATACATTTTCATCGTTAAGCTTGATTTTCCCTTGCGCAAGTTCTAAAAAAGCTATATATACGGCGTCATCACTTTTGGTTTCAACAAGTGGAGTTGACTTTCTTATAAGTTGTCTTGCCCTGCTTATAAGTAAAGATGTAAGTCGTAATGAACCACCAACCTGTTTTGCTAATTCATCAATTTTATAATTCATTTTAACACCCTTGTTTTAATATATGTTCCCAAAAATAAAATTTTAAAGTTTCTGAAAATTAAATGTATTCCGATATCTGATTTAGTCCAGGATTTGGAAAACAGGTAGAAAGCAAAAACTACTTTAATCTGATTTGCAATTTACCATAAATAATTTAAAAATATTTTTGAGTTTTTTAATTGTATCAAAGTTATAAATATTATATACAAATTCTTTTTTGTCAAGGGAAATTGAGTGTATAAATATTTCTTGAGAAATAAAATGAAACTATGCTATTATGTTTCCTTTGAAGTTATTAGCGCATTGCTAATTTTGTTTGTGAATTTAACTAAAACCGAGACATCGGACTTCTAAGTGGTTTGTTTTGTGATTTGTAGGACTTTTAATAATTCCTGAACATTAATTTTGGGCTTTTGCAAGGGGAAGTTATGGCAAAAATATATGAAGATATTACAAAAACAATTGGTAATACTCCGCTGGTTAAGTTGAATAATATTACAAAAGGGTTGAACGCTACTGTTGTTGCGAAGATGGAATCGTTTAATCCAATGGCAAGCGTAAAAGACCGTATCGGAATCGCAATGATTGAAGCGGCAGAAAATGCCGGATTGATTAAAAAGGAAACAATAATCATCGAACCCACTTCAGGGAATACAGGTATCTCCTTGGCATTTGTTGCTGCCGCAAGGGGATATAAGTTGATATTAACAATGCCAGACACAATGAGCATAGAACGGCGGGAACTACTCAAGGCGTTTGGGGCAGAGATTGTGTTAACGCCCGGTTCTGAAGGTATGAAAGGTGCGATTAATAAGGCAGAAGAATTACTTAAGAATACCCCAAATGCATTCATGCCTCAACAATTCAAAAATCCTGCCAATCCAGAAATACATCGTAAGACTACAGCCGAGGAGGTATGGAGCGATACCGATGGTAAAGTTGATATATTTGTGGGGGGGGTAGGTACAGGTGGAACTATTACTGGTGTTGGGGAGGTTATTAAGGAGCGTAAACCGTCGTTAAAAATTGTTGCCGTTGAACCAGCTGATTCTCCTGTGCTTTCTGGCGGGAAGCCAGGACCTCATAAAATACAGGGAATAGGCGCGGGATTCGTCCCTGATATACTTAATATGAAGGTAGTTGATGAAATTATTACCGTTAAGAATGAGCAGGCGTTTGCACTGGCTCGTCAGCTTGCGCGGGAAGAAGGGATACTGGTTGGTATTTCTTCTGGGGCTGCCGCTTATGCCGCATTACAGGTAGCCGCAAGACCTGAGAATAATGGAAAGTTAATTGTAGTAGTATTTCCAGACACTGGCGAAAGATATCTGTCTACTGTTTTATTTAAGGAATTTTAATGTTTGAACGCATAAGGGAGGACATTAATGCCGCCCTTCAAAACGACCCTGCCGCAAGGAGCAAGCTGGAGGTACTTTTGTGCTATCCAGGCGTACATGCCCTTTGGATGTATAGGATTTACCATTATCTCTGGAATAAGGGGCTATTAACGATAGCCCGTTTTATTTCGCATATTAACAGGTTTTTAACGGGAGTTGAGATACATCCAGCAGCTGAAATTGGTCGTGGTGTTTTTATTGACCATGGTATGGGGGTTGTTATAGGTGAAACGGCAGTAATTGGAGATGGATGCCTTATATACAAGGGCGTAGTTCTTGGTGGTACTACTATGGAAAAGACAAAGAGGCATCCGAATCTGGGGAAAAAAGTGATTGTAGGGTCAAATGCCTGTATACTGGGCAACATAACCATAGGCGACTATGTACGTATAGGTTCAGGTTCCGTGGTAGTTAACGATGTCCCGCCACATGCCACGGTGGTTGGGGTACCGGGCAGAATTATCGAGCAGCACAAAAAGAAGGGGCATGAGGTAGAGCTTGATCATGGACAATTGCCAGACCCTATCGCAGAGGCGCTGAAAATTGTTTTAAAGGAAAATCAAAAACTAAAACAACGGTTAAAGAAGCTCGAAGACCATTTGGAGCTTTCTAAAAAAGAGGATGACAGTATTTCTGAAGCAGATTCAGAAATACTGACTGTATTTATGAAGAATTATAAAGATGGGGATGGGATTTAAGATTTTCGATTTGAATTTTTGGGTTTGCTATCCATCAAATAACCTGTTTTTGACAAATTAAAACTTTAAATAAAATCATTACGAAAAAACATAGCTGTACAAACGCCAGGGTATTTATAGGTACCAGTGGTTTTAGTTATGAACATTGGGGAAACGGAGTATTTTATCCTGAAAGATTCTCTAAAACCAGATGGCTAGAATATTATTCCCGATTTCTGGATAGCGTTGAATTAAACGTCTCTTTTTACCGATTACCATCGGAAAAAAGTTTTAAAGGCTGGTATAAACGGACACCAAAGAATTTCTTATTTGCTGTAAAAGGCAGCCGATTCATCACACATGTGAAGAAACTCAAGGACGTGGAAGCCCCGTTAAGATTATTTCTGGACAGGGTAAGTTTTCTTAAGGAAAAACTGGGGATTATATTGTGGCAATTGCCGCCGTTGTTTAAAGTTAATACACGTCGGCTATCTGATTTTGTATCTCTGTTGCAAGGATTAAGCAAGACCCCGCAGGCATTCGAGTTCAGAAACGAAGGCTGGCTTTGTAAAGAGGTGTACGGTAAATTAAGAGATGTCAATATGGCGATATGCATTGCAGACTGGCCCGAGTTTACAAGACATGTTCCTGTAGGGGCTGATTTTGTATACCTGCGGCGTCACAAAGCAGGGCAATATCTTTACGGAGGCTGTTATTCCAATACTGCATTACGTGCCGATGCAAAAAAGATAAAATCATGGTTAAATGAAAGGAGGGACGTTTTTGTGTATTTTAATAACGATGAATCGGGTTATGCGGTAAAAAATGCCGTTACCTTACGCAATATAATTAAGGGTAAGGAATAAAATAATATTACACAAAGCAGTAGATTTTCTGATTAACAATTATGCAACTATTGATTAAAATTCTCATGTGAGTTTATTTGCTGATTATATTTTTTATTTTAGAATAAGGGGTTTAATATATGTCATCAATAAAAGGATTTACAGACTACAAACGCAGGGAGTTTTGTAACGATATAAAATGTTCTGTGCAGATGGACCTGAATAAACAAAAGGAAGGTTCACCGGAATATGAGAAGATAAGGAATATCTGTAAAAACAATTGCAAGTATACCACATACCAATTTCATCACTGGTTGATAGAAAATGGATATTTAATTGTAAGACCTGAAAAAACAGGTGGGAACTGTTAACGTTTATAAGGAGGAAATAGGACAATGGATTGGGGAATGAAGAATCGTTTGTCACAGCTTATTAAACCAAACGGGCGGTGCATGTTTTTACCGATAGACCATGGTTACTTCCAGGGACCAACATCGAAACTGGAAAAGCCTGGAGAGACTATAAAACCTATAATTGATTACGCAGATGCGCTTTTCTGCACACGCGGCGTATTGCGCGCATGTATACCACATCAGAATAGCAAACCAATAATTCTAAGGGTATCAGGCGGTACAAGTATGGTAGGAAAGGATCTAGCAAACGAGGGCATTACAACTTCCATAGAAGAAGCCATTCGTCTAAATGCATCTGCTGTTGGTATGTCTGTTTTCATTGGCAGTGATTACGAGCACCAAAACTTGCTAAATCTTGGAAAGCTCGTTGATGAAGCGGAACGATACGGCATTCCTGTAATGGCTGTGACTGCCGTGGGAAGAGAACTGGAAAGACGCGATGCGCGCTATCTTGCCATGTGCTGCCGTATTGCAGCGGAAATAGGCGCAAAGGTAGTAAAGACCTACTGGTGTGAAAACTTTGATAAGGTTACAGGTGGATGTCCTGTACCAGTGGTTATGGCAGGTGGTCCCAAGACAAATTCAGACCAGGAAGTGCTGGAATTTGTTTACGATGGAATGCAAAAAGGTTCCATCGGCATAAATTTAGGAAGAAATATCTGGCAGAATGAACATCCGGTTGCCATGATTAAGGCACTGCGCGCAATTATCCATGAGAATGCAAACGTAAAACAAGCCATGGATATATTCAACGCTGAAAAGAACAAAAAATCAAAATAATCTTCTTAACTTGAAGTTCAGGGATTTTAATGTAGGGGCAGGTTTGAAACCTGCCCTTACGCATAACTGGTATAAGGTAAAGAACAATAAAACCAAATTAGGTTTTCAAAAAGCGGGAATGGAAAAAGACTATGCGCGTGGCAATGTATTACAATAATAGGGACATAAGAATCGAGGAGATGCAAACACCTAAAATCGGGCATGGCGAGTTGCTGGTAAAGGTAATGGCAAGCGGTATATGCGGGAGCGACGTAATGGAGTGGTACCGCATCAAAAAGGCGCCGCTTGTACTAGGGCACGAAATTGCCGGCGAGATTGTGGCAGTCGGGGAAGGGGTTAAACGGTTTAAGGCTGGTGACCGTGTAACCGTGGCGCATCATGTCCCTTGTAATACATGTCATTACTGCCTGAATGGACATTATTCAGTTTGCGAAACCCTGCGTACCACCAATTTCTCTCCCGGCGGTTTTTCAGAATATATCCGCATCCCCCAAATCAACGTGGATCGCGGCACCTTTATCCTGCCAGAAGAAATTTCATTTGAAGAAGGCACCTTTGCAGAACCACTTGCATGTACATTACTCGGACAGAAGAAGGCGGGTTTGCAACCGGGAAACAGTATCCTGGTCATCGGAAGTGGTATCTCAGGATTGCTCCATATCCAGCTTGCGCGCGCACTGGGCGCAGGCAGTATATTTGCAGTTGACGTCAACGAATATCGTATGAAGATGGCGAAAGAGGTGGGTGCAGATTTTGCGATACATGCAAAAGAGGACGTGCCTGATTATTTGCGCAAGAACAACAATGGACGACTGGCTGACATTGTGATTGTCTGCACAAGCGCGCCGCCTGCCATTCAGCAGGCATTTAATACCGTTGATAGAGGGGGAACAATCCTCTTCTTTGCCCCGGCAGAACCGAACGTTTCAACTTCTATAAACCTTTGGGATCTCTGGCGCA
>MHYY01000121.1:0-3206 GCA_001830285.1 Planctomycetes bacterium RIFCSPLOWO2_12_38_17
CTTTATTATGGCGCCGAGAGTTCCTTCTCCGCTTTCAATTTCTGCTGTAATATTTTTAATAGACTCAGAGGTTACTGTTAGATTTTCGAGTAATTGCTTACCTTTGGAATCAAAAATCAGAGAATGAAGAAGCCCCTCGCCTTTTTGAAAAGTTTTTACACTTTCATTAAGGGAAGCTGAAACATTGCTCAGAGAATCAACAAAACCGCTTTCGTCAATCTTTTTAAAGATTTTTGAAAAGGACTCAATAATGGTGGCACCATTTTCAATAGCGGCAGTAAAGTTAATAGGTTCTGCACTTTTAATTAAATCGCCATCATCTACAGGTGGTTCGAGGCAGGCTCCTGTTGTAATCTCAACATAAGAATCACCTGTTACATAACTCAGCCACTTAATAGTAGCAACTGAATCTCTTGTTATATTCTTCTGAACAGATTTATTCACTTCCAGTAAGACTTCAATGCCGGTACAGGGTAGTTCTTTTGGTAATATAATTGCCTTTACCTGTCCGATTCCCACACCCATAAATCTCACTGGTGAGCCTTCCTGCAATCCATAAACATTTAAAAATTTTGCCTTTAATGTGATCTGCGGTTTGAAGTATCCCTTTTGTGAGCCAAGGATGAAGACCATGGCCCCGAAGCCTATCAGCGTTATCAGGGTAAATATTCCCGCGCGTAATTCAGATATTTGTTCTTTTGTCATAAGCGTTCCCTTTATACACAGATATTTCCGCTGATAAACTCCTTTACTGTCTGGATATTTGATGCTTTAAGTTCTTCCCATGTTCCGATTGCAACAATTTTCCCTTCGTAAAGCATGGCAATCCTGTCAGAGACAGTTTTTACGCAGTGCAAATCGTGTGTTACCACAATAGCTGTTATTCCTAATTTCTTTCGTAATTCTATAATTAATTCGTTAATACGTTGGGCGGTTATTGGGTCTAATCCGGTGGTAGGTTCATCATATAAAATGATTTCTGGCTCAGTAGCAAAGGCCCTTGCCAATCCAACTCGTTTTTTCATCCCGCCGCTTAATTCTGCCGGCATCTTGTTTTCGATTCCGGTTAATCCAACAAGTTGAAGCTTTTCTTCTACTACTTCCTTAATTTCTTTTTCAGTTAGCTTAAAATGTTCACGTAGAGGATATGCGATATTTTCGAATACTGTAAGAGAATCGAATAGGGCGGAGCTCTGAAACAACATTCCGACATGCTCTCGTAGTTTAAATAGATCGTCTTCTCTCATTTGATGTACATTTTCATTCATTAACATAATTATACCTTTATCGGGCTTTATTAGTCCGATTAATTCCTTGAGCAAGACACTTTTACCTGAACCACTTCCACCGAGGAGTGACATTATTTCTCCCTCAAAAATGGATAGACTTATACCATTATGAACTAATAGTCCATTAAATGATTTGTATACATCTTTGAATTCGATAATTACTTTAGACATAAAGCTTAAAATAAAATTAAAAATAATTTTGTTAAGAAAAAGTCTGAAATAAGTATAAGAATTGAAACTGTTACGACAGTCATTGTCGTTGAATGTCCAACTCCCTTTGTACCTCCGCTGGTTCTAAGTCCAAAATAACAGCCGATTACAGCAATAAGAAAACCAAAAAAGACTGTTTTACCAGTACCACTTATTAGGTCTGAAATCTTGATTGTTGTTAAAACTGAGTTTAAATAAAACACCCGGTCTATTTCAAGTTCAAATATCGCAATAATCATTCCACCAAAAATACCAATAATATCTGCTGTGATTGTGAGTAATGGTAATGTAATCATTCCGGCAAGTATCTTGGGAGTTACGAGTTTTTTAATTGGACTTGCGCCAAGAGCCCGCATTGCATCAATTTGTTCTGTGACTTGCATAGAGCCAATTTCAGCAGCGATACCAGACCCAACCCTAGCGCCAACCATAATAGATGTGAGAACAGGTCCTAATTCCCTTACAAGCGACAAAGAGACCACACTGCCTACATACATCTCCGCACCATACCAACTAAGTCCATAGATTGTTTGTAATGCCATTACCATGCCTGTAAATAATGCAATAAGGTCTACAAGCAATAGTGAGCCAGCCCCAAAATTATCTATTTCACGCAGTATCAATCTGATACTAAAAGGGGGTAAGAATATACCTTCGAGTCCTTTAATGGCTAATAAAGTCGTTTGCCCTAGAGAAAGGATAAATTTTTTACTTGCAGTGTCAATTGATAATAAAATATTTTTTAGCACCTGTTGTTCTCCGTAAACAATGGAGGTTGTTTACCACATTATTTATACATTATAGATAATGTAGGTGGTGACTTTAAACGTTTTTTATTTTGCATATACTTGTAATATTTTAATATTCCGAGAACAATGAGGACAAATACAGTTGATAGCGTTGTTATATATCCTATTTTAAACGATGATGGGTTATAAATAAACTCAACTTTATGGACACCCTTTTTAATAAATATAGACCTCATTATATAGTTGGTTTTGTAAATCTTGGTTTCCTTTCCCCCGATATAAGCCTTCCAACCAGGATAATAAGTATCGCCTAATACCAAAAATCCATTATTGTTCAATTCAATATCAATTGTTATTTTGTTTGATGTGTATTCTAAATTCTTTATTTTGTAATTTATTTCTTCGGATGAGGGTTTATCTATATCATTTTCTTGAGCTTCTATAATAATTTCTCTTGAGGGCTCAAAGTTCTCATTGAATAGTTTACTAAAAATATCTTTTTTGCTGCTTAGGATACTTGCTTTCCCAACGACAAAAACACGTGGAAGACATTTATTATTTTCAGTTACTATCAATTTCTTGCTTCCATTATGAAATAGGATACTCTCTGTATTTCCACCGTCAATAGTATATTTGACATTTAGTAAATTTAGAATATTACTACTAATTGGTAAGGTACTAAAGTTATTAATTAAATACTTCCAGAATTCTATATAATAATTTATCTTCAGTTCGCCCCCGCCAACTAGTTTAAAGATATGAAATGGGAAGCTCGTTTCGCCAATTAAGGCAGATTTAGCCCATGAAAAGACAGGATCACTTTTAAAACCATATAAAAATTGCTGGGCATTGCTATATTTGGTAGCTACCCTGAACAAGTCTTTATCTGATTCAAGAAATTTTATTACATCTGTTTTTTCCTTATAAATATTTTCATTTGAATAATGGTTAAGTTCCT